>DASYZR010000033.1 GCA_035945995.1 bacterium | reverse complement strand
TTGCCGCACGCGACGCAGTAGTAGCCCCGCTCCGGGACGAACGCCCCGCGGACGTGGGCCCAGCGGATCGTTACGTGGCTCACGACGTTGGGACGGCCGCACTGCGGACACCGCATCTCCATCTGCCGCGCGGTCACCTGTCCTCCACGACGAGTGGCGCCATTATAGCATCTCGGGCGATCGGGCCTCGCGCGCGGCGCGCAGCACCTCGCCGCCCGCCTGCGCGAGCAGCCGCGTCAGGTGCGTGTACGTGTAGCGAACGCCCCGCGCGATGAGCCCGGGAATCGCCTCCGGCGGCCCGGTCGAGCCCGCGGTCCGCCCGGCGGCGAGGATCGCGCGGAGGGTACCGTCGATCGCCGCGCGCACCTCGGGCACGTCCGTTCGCCCGGGATGGCCCATCGCCTGGGCGAGATCCGAGGGGCCCACGAAGAACACGTCGACGCCCGGTACTGCGAGAATCTCGGGAAGCGCCGCGAGCCCGTCGCGGTCTTCGATCTGCACGCAGACGAGCGTCTCCCGGTTGGACGCCTCCACGTAGTCGGCCGTCGACCCGCCGAAGCCGTAGCGGGCCGGCCGCGTGCCCGCGGCGAGGCCGCGGGTGCCGAGCGGATGGTACTTGACGGCCGCCACCGCGCGCCGCGCGTCGGCGGCGCTGCCGACATGCGGGACCTGCACGCCGAGCGCGCCCGCCTCGAGGACCGCGAGAATCGCCTCGGGGGTGTTCGCGGCCGGCCGGGCGATCGGCGTGCTCCCGGCCGCCTCCGCCGCCATGGCCATCAAGGCCACGGTTTCGGCGGTGAGGGTGCCGTGCTCGCAATCGATCAGCACCCAATCGAAGCCGAGCCGGCCCGCCATCTCGACGATCTGCGGCGACGGAATCATCACCGACAACCCGATCGCCGGCCGCCCCCCCAGAAGGGCGGCCTTCATGCGGTTCGCCATCACGATGGGATCGCCCCCGCCCGGGTTTAGCGCCGGTCGAGCGCCTCGCGGTTGACGACGTTCGGCGGCACCTCGCCGCGGACGCCGGCCAGGCAGTTCTCGACGGCCGTCCGCGCCATCTTGATCCGCGTCGCGATGCTGGCGCTGCCGAGATGCGGCGGCATGACGACGTTGTCGAGCTTGAGCAGCGGCTCGTCCATCGGCACCGGCTCGGTTTCGAAGACGTCGAGCCCGGCCGCCCAGATCTTGTTGTCGACGAGCGCCCGGTACAGCGCCCGCTGGTCGACGATGGGGCCGCGCGCGATGTTGACGAGCACGGCGGTCGGCTTCATCAGTCCCAGCTCCCGCTCGCCGATGAGGTGGCGGGTCTCCGCGTTGAGCGCCGCCGAGACGACGACGAAGTCCGACTCGCGCAGCAGCTCGTCGAGCGCCACGTGCCGCGCGCCGACGGCCCGCTCCTCGTCCTCCGGGACGCGATGACGGTTGCTGTAGAGCACCCGCATCCCGAACCCCGTCGACCGCCGCGCGAGGGCCCGGCCGATCCGGCCCATCCCCACGATGCCGAGCGTGGCGCCCCAGACGTCCTGGCCCGTAAACCCCATGATCTCCCACGTCTTCCAGCGGCCCGAGCGCGTGAACTTGTCGCCTTCGACGACGCGCCGCGCGGCTGCCATCAGAATCGCCCACCCCATGTCGGCCGTGGTCTCCGTCAACACCCCGGGGGTATTGGTGACGAAGATGCCCTTGCCCGTCGCCGCGGCCACGTCGATGTTGTCGTAGCCGACGGCGACCTGCGCGATCACCCGGCAGCGGGTCATGCGCTCGATCAGCTCGGCGTCCACCTTCTCGGTGATGAGACAGACGATGCCGTCGGCGTCCACGACTTCCCGCAGCAGGACGTCGCGCGCGACCGGCGTGTCGCCGCGGTCCCACCCGCGGACCTCGACCGGCGCCTGGCGCAGCACGCGGTCGGCCGGCTCCGGCAGGGGACGCGTCACGTAGATTCTCGGTGTGGCCATGGCCTCAACCTCCCTTGACTACAACAGCGCCCACGCGTCCGTGAAGACCCGCTTCGTCCCCGCGACGACCGTGGCGGTCGCCTCGCCGGGCAGCGGCTTGACCTCGAAGCTCAGGAACGGCCGTGCCCCCGCCCCGCCGAGGTAGCCGATCTCGAACAACACGCGCAGAAACTCGAGCACCTCCGGCGTGTCGTTCTCGCCGCCCTCGATGCCGAACCGCGGATGCACGTCGCCGTACGCGGGATGCGCACGGTCGCGCACTGCGCAGTTGCCGATGTGGGCGTGGACGAGATGGTCCCGCGCCGCCACCAGCGCGTCGCGGGTCCGTTCGCCGAGCAGCGGCAGATGGCTCAGGTCGAGCATCAGCCCGAACTCGGGCGCGGTCTCGCGCACCCGCTCGGAGATCGCAACGCACAGCGGGGTCGGCCCGGCGAGTGCTCGCTTCTCGATGGTCCGGTCGAAGGTCTCGAGTGCGATCCCGACGCCGCGGCCCCGCCCGTAGGCACAGATCTCGCGGAGGGACTCCACCAGCCGGTCGACGGCCCGGGCCAGGCCGGCGGGACCCGGATACGGTCCGCTCAACACGGCGACCCGGCGGGCGCCGAGGTCCACCGCCTGATCGATGCATCCCCGGACCAACGCCACGGCGCTCTGCCGCGCCTTCTCGTCGGCCGCGTTGAGATCAGACTTCGTCGTCAGCAACGCGGACTGCGCGCCGAACACCACGTCGAGATGCGCCTCCGCCAGCAGCACCGCCGCCTGCCGGCGCTGTTCCGCGTCGTGCACCCATCCCACCTCGACGGCTGTAAAGAACGGGTCCGACGCGAGCTCCCGCAGCGTCTCGACATACGGTCCGTCGCCCTTCATGACCGCCGGGTAGGCCATCGAGTGCACGATTCCCAGACGCAGATAGCGGCTCCATGGTTCCTGCATCACGTCACCTCCCGCGAATCCCCCGGGCCGGAGCGGGGCGTCTGGCCGTTGCCCGGCGCGCGGAGCGCCTCCACCGACCGCACCTCGGGGGCGGCCCGCGGGACGAGCCGCCGCAGCGCCCCGATCGTCTGCCAGGCGGCGTCGAGGACGCCCGGCGTCTGCAGAATTTCGGCCGACGCAAACCCGCCGTATCCCATTTCGCGCAGCGTCTGCACGACCGGCGCGAACGCGAGATGCCCCCATCCGGGCGCCCGCCGGTTGCTGTCGGCCATGTGAACGTGCCAGACGCGCGGCCCGCCCCGGCGCAGGGCGGCCGGGAGATCGGCCTCCTCGATGTTCATGTGAAAGGTATCCGGCAGCACGCCGACGTTGTCTTCCCCGAGACGGTTGAGGAGGTCGAGCACCTCGTCCACCGTGTTCAGCCAGTTGCTCTCGTACCGGTTGATCGGTTCGACGACGAGCCGCACGCCGGCCGTGCGGGCGGCCCGGGCGACCGTGCCGAGGCCCTGAACGACCCGCTCCTCCGCGACCGAACGATCGGTGCCGGCAGGAATCGGCCCGTGGATGAGCCCCACGATGAGGAGCGCCCCGAACCGCCGGGCGGCCGAGACCTGGCCCAGCAGCCGCGCAACGGCGCGAACGCGCACGTGTTCCTCGGGTGCGGTGAGACCCAGGCCTTCCTCTATGTAGGCCTGGCCCGTGCCGATGGCCGGCACGGCCACCCCCGCCCGCTCCGCGGCGGCCGCGAGCGGTTCGAGGTCGACCTGGGCCGGATCGCGGATCGCCAGCTCCACGCCGTCGAACCCGAGTCCGGCCAGCGCCGGGATGGTCTCGTAGACATCGGTCGACGCGACGGCCTGAAACTGTGTCGGGGACGCGGAAATCGCGTACGCGAGCTTCACGGGGGATAGCCGAGGCTGTAAATGCTCTTGCCGCCGGCCCGGGGGCCTTTGAGCACGGCCTCCAGTTCCGCGGGATCGCGTTCCGTCATCATCTCGATCGGCGGCAGCGTGCCGGGCGGGAACGTGCGGTGAACGTCCGTCACGAGGCGCTCCAGGTAATCGAGGAGCTGCTCCACCCCCGCGTACGCCTTCTCCGCGCGGGCGAGACTGCTCCGGCCGACGACGCCTTCGATGTACGCCTTGACCTCGATCGGTCCCGCGCCGACCTGACTGTACCAATTGATGGGACGGTTCAACAAATTGCCCGCCTTGTCCACGTGGTCCCCGGGCAGAAAGCCCTGCACGCGGTTGTCGGGCGCGTACCGCATGTCGATCAGATCAGGGAACAGCGCGAGCGACCAGGAGGTCTCGACCTCGTCGCCGTGGATGAACGGGGTCTCGTACGGTCCGCCTTCGCTCGTCAACCGGAAATGGTCCCGGATCGGATGGTACCAGTTGACCAGCAGCAGGAGGCTCGGCACGCGATACTTCTTGGCGAACTGGTGCATCGCGGTCGGGATCACGTACTCCTGGCCGTGGCCGTTCAAGAGAATCTGCTTGCGGAATCCGAGGTTCCAGAAGCCGGCGATCATCGCGCGGACGTAGCCGGCGAAGATCTCTTCCGGGACGACAATCGTGCCCTGCATCCCCAGGTGGTGATAGGGGTGCGAGCCGTACCAGACCGGCTGCGCGACCGTGCAGCCCGTGCGGGCCGCGACCTCCTCCGCCATCCGGCAGACGAGGAAGACGTCCTCGCCGAGCGGCGCGTGCGCGCCGTGGGTTTCCGTCGCGCCGAGCGGCACGATCAGGATGTCGTTCTTCTGGAGCCGTTCGTCGACTTCATGGCCGGTCATGTTCTGCAGGTAGATGCCGGTGCGCTTGTCCATGTGCCCGCCCGCCGGCGGGATCGTCCATTTGGCCACGCGTGACCTCCACGGAGATGCGTTTACCGCAAGACTTCGGGACGAACCCAGGGTTCCCTGGACGCGTCCCTCACGGGTCCGACGGCCGACTGCCCGCGAGCAGCGCGACCAGCGCGTCCGGATTGTCGGCGTTGAGCCAGTGTCCGCCGTCGACGCGATGGAGAACGACACGCCCTCCTGTCCGTCTGATCGCCTCGAGGCGCGCGGCGGATGATTCGCCGATGACGCTCGAGCGCGTCGCCGCTACGAAGTGCAGGTCGACGCCGGCGGGGGCGTGCTCGACCACATTCCAGAGGTCCGACCGGAAGAAGTCCCGCAGCAACTCCTCGAGCGCGGCGAAGTCGAGCCGCCAGCGATACCCGCCGCCCGCCCGGTCGAGGTTGGCGGCCATCCATTCCGCGACGCGGCGGTCGAACCCGAAGCGCCCGAGGGCCGCCACGAGCTCATCCCTCGAGCCAAACCGGCGCGGCAGGGCGTCGACCGCCCGCAGCATGTCCCAGGCGGCGCCCTGAGGTGCCGAGGCGGACGGATCGGCGTCGACGATCCACATCCCGCGCAGCTCGGGCGGACGGCGTTCGAGATACGTCAGCGCGACTTTGCCGCCGAAGGAATGTCCCAGCACCGCGCCCACCGGCGCATCCAACACCTCCCGGAGCCCGACGAGATCCGCCGCGCAACTCTCCAACGTGTGCGGCGGGGCCAGGCCCTGCGACGCGCCGTGCATCCGGAGGTCGACGAGGACGATGCCCCAATCGGGGCGCGCGGCCGCGAGCCGGCGGGCGACGGTGGCCCAATTGCGGCCGGCGCCGAAGATGCCGTGGAGCATCAGGAGCCAGGACCGCGGACGGGCGGCGGGATCCGCGACGAGGACGTGGTTGAGCACTGGACCCGCAGGGCGCGGGTTCAGGGCGAAACCCTGAACAACACCCCGAGGACGTACGTGGCGCCCCCCACGATCAGGCCGGCGGCGGTCATCTCCAGGCCGGACGACCACCAGCTGCGGAGCGTAAAGAGCGACTTCGCCGCCCCGACGAGAAAATGGGCCACGAGAGAAATCACCGCGGCCCACACCACCGCGGGGATGCCGTGGAGCCAGAAGAACGGCAGCACAGGAATGAACGCGCCGAGCCCGGTGCTCAACCCGGCGGCGATCCCGGCCTGCGTAGGATTCCCGCCTTCCCCCGTGCCGCCCAGTTCCTCGGTGACGAGGGTCCGGAGCATCGTCTCCGGCTGTTCGCCGAGCCGCTGGGCCAGCTCATCCGCCTCGCGTTCCGGCAGGCCCTTCAGCTGGTAGAACAGCGACAGCTCCTCGCGTTCTTCCGCGGGGTTTTCTTCGATCTCTCTCCGCTCGCCGGCAATGTTGGCCGCGGCCACTTCTGACGCGGACCGCTCGGCGAGGAAGGCGCCGACCGCCATGGACAGGGCCGAGGCGACCGCGCCCGCGAGCCCCGCGGTGAGCACGAAACTCGAGCCGCCGGTCGCGCCGGACACCCCGGCTACGATCCCAAAGACGGCGCCGAGCCCGTCGTTCGCGCCGTACACGGCGCCGGAGATCCAGCTGGCGCCGGTTTGATGCCACCGCTCGCGGCCCAGGATCCGCCGGAGGCGGCCCTCCGGCGTTTCCGCGCCGGCGACGGCGCCCGAGCGCATCTCGTCGGCGGCCAGCGAATGGGCGAGCTCGTCCTTTCGAATCTCACCGAACAGGCCGTCGGTCGCGGCGTCGCCGGTCGGCCGGCCGTAGAGGTCCGCGGCCTCATCGTTTTCGAGAGACTCCCGCCAGGCGAGGACTTTCTCCGTCGGCGCCAGCCGGATCTGGAGGCGCGTCCACAGCCGGAGGCGCACCGACGCGGGATCGGGGATCGCTACGCCGAGCTCCTTCAAACGGGCCTCGATACGCTCGCGATGCCCGCGTTCGCCGTCCGCCATCCGCCGGAGCACCGCCGCCCGCTTGGGATCGCGTTCCCGCGCCGCGAGCGCGTCGTAGGCGGCGCGGGCTTGGATCTCTCCCCGCCACGCGGACAGGAGACGGGCGACCGCCTCCTCGCGGTGGGCGCCGGACTCAGGCTGACTCATCCCCACCCTCCTACGCGAGCAACCGGGAGCGCCGGCGGTCGGCGTACACCTTGCCGCCGGCCTGGCACGCGGGACAGTAGTAGGTCTCCCGGTCCTCGTAGTAGATGACCGCGATGCGGGTGCCGCACCGCGGGCAGGACTCGCCGCCCCGACGATGCACCGCCAGGTGCGCCGGCGGCTCTTTCATCGGAAGCGCACCGGCGGCCGCGGCCCGGTGTGATGCGATGCCGCGCTCGAGCGTGGAGGTCACCGCTGCGTGGAGCCGCTCCACGTCGTCGCGCCCGAGGGCGGTCGTCATCGCCTGCGGGGAGAGGCGGGCCTCCCAGAGAATCTCGTCCGCGTAGGTGTTGCCGATCCCCGCGACGTACCGTTGAGTCACCAGAAACGCCTTGAGACGCATTCCGGCGGCGCCGAGCGCCCGCGCGAGCGCGTCGCGCGTCCACTCGGGGGACAAGGGCTCGAGACCGAGGCCGGCGAGCGGGGCCGCCGCGTCCAGGCGATCCGCGGGGTACACCCACAGGGCGGCGGCCTTCTTCGGGCCCATCTCGATCATGTGCAAATCCGGCCCCTGATCGAACGCGAGGACGAGCGCAAGGTCACGGACGGTGCGGCCGCCGCCGCGGGGGACCATGCGGAGCCGGCCGTTGCGCCTGAGGTGGATGACGGCCGCGAGGCCGCCGGAGAAATGCAGCACCAAGAGTTTGCCGCGCCGGCGCGCGCCCACGACCTGCCGTCCGCGAAGGTCCGCCACCGGTGGCGAGACGGTCTTGAGCACCGAGACGCCCCGGACGATCACGTCTTCGACGGTCCGGCCCGCGACAAGCGGCGCCAGGTTTTCCGCGACGATCGTGACAAACGGCAGCTCAGGCATCCGCGCGCACCGGACTGCGGCGGCCCGCGGACCGCATGCGGCCCAGGCCGGTCACGCCTCCGGCGGCCGCGCCGCGCGGACGACGGCGAGGTGATCGTCGACCGTGTCCGCGGCCGGCATGACGCGGACTACGACGTCGTCGACGACGCCGTCCCACGCCGCGAGCGCGTCGGCGACCCGCGCCGGCTCGTTGACCGCGATCGCGGTGTCGAGCGGAGCGGCGCCCATTCGGGCAAAATTCGCCGCGTACGCGGGAATGGTACCGTACCGAGCCGCCTCGCTCCGCAGCCGGTCGCGGGCGGAGGGACCGATCGCCACACGGACATACGCCAGGACGCGCGGCGCCGGACGTGGCGCCGCGGCGGCGCCTTCACGCACCCACTCCGCGGACCGGCGGGCGTGCGCGGGCGTCAACCAGTTGAGGAGCACGCCGTCGGCGAGTTCCCCGGCGAGCCGGCACATCTTCGGACCGAGGGCCGCCGCGATGACGCGACAGGACACGGCACCCCGGAGCTTGGCGATGCCTTCGCGCACGCGGCGCAGCGCGCCCGGGCCGGCGCCGCCGACGCCCAGCAGCAGGCGGTCGAGCGGCAGCGCGTTCGAGCGGACCCCGTCGATGATGCTCTCCGGCGGGCGGCTGTGGACCGGAATCACGCCGACGCCGAGGTCCGGTCGGCGCGTGTCCCGGGCGGCGAAGGCGAGCGCGGCCAAGCCGTCAATCGCCGGCGGGTGGTTCACCCAAAACGACCGATAACCCAGCGCCTCCGCCTCCCGGGCCGTGGCGCGCACCACATCCGCGCCGACACCGGCGAAGACCGCGATCCCCCGTCCCATCGGCCTGACCTCCCGGTCCTCACGACGTCAGTCGTGAAAGAACAGCCGCTCGATCACCACCCGCAGCCCTTCCTCTTCCGGGGGCGGGCAGGTCCAGGCCGCCGCGGCGATGACGTCCGGCGGACTCGTCTCCACCGCCACCCCGAGGCCCGCGGTCTGGATCATCGCCAAGTCGTTGTGCGCGTCCCCGACCGCCACGGTTTCGCCGACGGGGACGCCGACCGCCTCGGCCAGCACCGGCAGCGCCCGGCCCTTGTTGTTGCCGATGGGCAGAATCTCGAGATAGTCCTTCTGCGAGAAGACGCGGTTGACCGGCATCGGCAGCGCCCCGAGCGCCTCGTCGATGGCGCGCAGGTCCGGCGGCTCGCCGACGATCAGCATCTTGAGAGGATCTTCGTCCGGGGAGGCGTCGAGCAGCGCCTGAAAACTCGGCGTGTGCTGGATGACGAGCGGGCGATCCCGATGCGCGTACAAGGCGGTCTCGGGCGTGATCCGCTCCGCGTACACTTGACCGTGGAGGAACAGGAGCGGCGAAGTCTGAGGGAACCGCCGCAACACCGGCAGCACCGCGCGGGCCACGGCCTGCGGGAGCGCCGTCCGCCAGAGGACCCGGTCGTTCGTGAAGTCGTACACGAGGCCGCCGTTGTAGATGATGACCGGCGGATCGGCGCCGACGGCCTCGACGAACGGCTGCGTGGCCTGCCACGGCCGCCCGGTCGCGAGGCATACTTTTATCCCCCGCCCCTGCGCCCGGCGGATCGCGTCGATCACTCCCGGCCGGACGATCTTGTCCTCGGGGACCAGCGTGCCGTCGATATCGGTCACAAGGAGCCGGTAGCGGGAGGCGCTCAGATGCGGACCATCACTTTGCCGTCCTGACGCCTGCTCGCGCGCAGCACCGCGTCGCGGGCCTCGGCGAGCGGGAACCGGCTCGTGATGATCGGCCGGAGGTCGACGCGGCCGGACGCCATCAGGCGGATGACATTCTGAAACGTCCCGTAGCCGGAGTGGCCCTGCGCCCCGAAGACCTGGCCGGCGTGGGTCTGCAGGTGCTCCAGGTACATCGGCGCCCGCTCGGCCGCGCGACCGATAATCACGATCCGGCCGCCGATCGCAAGCGCCTGCTCCATCTCGGGCACGGTCCGCGTCGGCGCGCCGGCCGCTTCCACCAGCATGTCGGCCCCCCGGCCGCGGCTCGCCTGGAGGATGACCTCATGCGGACTCGAGCCGGCGCGCTCCACCTCGACGGGGCTGTGCACCTCGTCCGCGCCCACCTGCCGCGCGAGCGCCTGCCGCATCGGACTGACTTCGAACGCGACGACGTGGCTCGCGCCGGCGGCGCGGGCCAGCGCGATCGCCGCGAACCCGATCGGACCGGTGCCGAACACGGCGACGATGCCGCCCGGCCGGAATCCCCCACCCCGGACGAACATCCCGTTGTACGCGACGCTCGTCGGCTCGCACAGCGCCCCGGCTTCCGAGGCGGCGTCCTCGCTGCCGTACGCTTCCGCGAGCGCGCCGAGGGACCAGCAGTACTTCGCGCCGACCACCAGTTGATCGGCCATCGCGCCGTTGATCGTGAAGCCGATCTCCTCGAGATTTTCGCACTGGTTGGGCCACCCGTTGCGGCAGGGGATGCAGTGGCCGCACCAGATCATCTCCTCCACGGTGACGAGGTCGCCGGCGCGCAGATCCGTCACCTCGGCGCCGACTTCGACGACCTGGCCGCTCGTCTCGTGCCCGATGACGACGGGGAACTTTGTCAGCCCGGGATAGAGGATGTAGCCGTCCCGGTCGGTTTCGAGAAAGTGGACGTCGGACCCGCAGACTCCGCACGCCCGCGGCCGCAGGCGCACGTCCTGCGGGCCCAGCGGCGGCTCCGCGACGTCGACCAGTCCAAGCGAGGGATGCCGCCACACGCTCGATCCGGTAACGGCCTTGCCGGTCCGCTCCTCGAACTCGGACACGCGATAGTCGGGGCGGGGGGCCCACTCAGCCGCAAACTGCAGTCCCTTCACCGGACACCCTCCTCGGCCCGCGGCGCGGACACCGCGCGTGCACGAAAGATCACCATGGGAGCAGGCCGGTAAGCCGGGTTCTGTCGAGGGCGGCCATCTCTCTAGGACGCCGGTTGCCCGGCGCCTCCAGCAGTCTACCCGGGGATCGGCGGGCCGCCTCATCTCCCCCTACGTGACCTTGCTCCGGGTGGGGTTTGCCGAGCCGGCCGGTCACCCGGCCGCTGGTGCGCTCTTACCGCACCCTTGCACCCTTACCACCGCGCCGATCGAGCCGCGCGGCGGCGGTATGTTTCTGTGGCACTGTCCTCGGGGTCGCCCCCACTGGGCGTTACCCAGCACCCTGCCCTATGGAGCCCGGACTTTCCTCGGACGATACTCCGCCCGCGGCCGCCTGGCCTGCTCCCGGCCCACATGGTAACACGCTGCGGCTGGACGTTCAACCAACGAAGAGACCACGCGCCGGTTTGGCGCGTGGCCACGACCGGGACGCTGGTTATTTCCCCTGCAGTTTCTTCTTGATTTCTTGAAGGCGCCCTCGCTGCTCGGGAGTCAACGTATTCTTAATGCGGACCAGCAAGGTAATTTGAGCCCGTTTGATCTCGCGCTCGAGACCCAGCACCCTGTCGAGTTGCGCCTGAACCCTTTGCTCATCGACGCGGTCCTGCTTCAGGAGAGAGGCCATCGTCTCCATCTCACCCTGGAGCCGCCACTGCAACTCAGGAAACTGGGATTGCGCTTTGTGGATCTCTGCAATGATGAAGCTCTTTTGATCGTCGGTGAGCCGGATCGCCTGCTGATTTTGCATCACCAACTCCGGGGCGAAAAGGGCGTCACCGATCGGGTCGGGGGATTGTTGCCCCCAAAGAGGGGTCGCAACGAAGAAGAGCAGCGCAAGGCAGGACGCCACAACTTTCGATCGATTTGTCATCTTGAGCCTCCGCTCCCTTTCTCTGGTGTAACGAGTTTGATCTCTACCAAAGGCTCGTCGAGGCGTGGGACCGTTTTCAGCAGCGGGTCATCGAGAGATTTCAGTAGAGGCGCTGTAGGTGACTGCCACCCGGAGACAATATTCAGTTCCGGCGGCCTCGTGGGGTGCATGAAGAAGAACCCGAACACGCCAAGCAGACCAAGCGCGGCGGCGGCAGTAACTCGAGCGAGGCGCCGAGATCGGGAAGGCTTTCGCATGCGAGCCAACGCGCCTTCGCAGCTCCTGGAGAAGGGTGGTGCGATGCGCTCGTCCCGCCGCTTGAGCGCGTGGAAGAGTTCTCTCATTTCCCTTTCGTGCCGGTCGTCATTCATCCAAGATCTTGGATTCCTCCAACCACTGGCGGAGTCGTTTCTTGCCCCGGTCGTAATGCGTACGCGCGGAGCCGATTGAGATCCCCATCACATCCGCGGCTTCCTGCAGGCTAAAGCCATGATAGAAGACCAACTGCAAAACCTCTCGCTGCCGTTTCGGAAGCGCGGCAAGGGTGCTCCGCAACAGTGCGCGGATTTGCGACTGATGGGCCGCTTCGTCAAGATCTCCTTCCACGACGTGGTCGGTGTTCTTCCGACATTTGATCCACAGCAGCCTGCGCAGGATGGTGCGCCGGCGCTCTTCGACGGCCGTGTTGCGAATCACCGAAAAGAGCCACGTCTTGAACGTCGCCCTTCCATCGTATCTCGCCTTCCCGTCCAAAACTTTCAGGTAAACGGTCTGGAGCACGTCTTCGGCCTCTCGAAGATCATGCGAACAACAGCTGAGCGCCCACCCGTAGTTCTCACGATGGCTCCGCTCCAGGAGGGCCCGCAGCCCCCAAATATCCATTTACGGTCCTGTCGGATTCATTTGTCGACACATTAGTCGTCTCGCCCGGTCAATTGTATGACAGGGTCATCCTCGAAGTTTCTGGCGCGTGGTCAAATCGGAAATGCGGCGCCTGGGCCGCCTCGCCACTGGCGGTCCGGCCGCACTACCGGGAATCCGACTTAGCGCGGCGCGTCCAGCGCGCGATTGGCGAGCCCGTCCGCGGCCGCGTTCCGTGCCCTGGGAACGTGAAAGACGTGCACGCGGCTGAACCGGCGCATGCGGGCGAGCGCCTCCCGATGCAGCGGCGCCAGGGTTTCGTTGCGCACCTTGTACTCCCCGAGAATCTGCCGCACGAGCAGCTCGCTGTCGCTCTGCACGTGAACGGTGGACGCGCCCAACGCGGCCGCTTCGTCGAGGCCCCGCAGGAGAGCCTTGTACTCGGCCACGTTGTTGGTCGCGACGCCGATGCGCTCGGCGATCGTCTTGAGCGGCTCGCCGCCGGCCAGCACGAGAACGCCGATCGACGCGTGCCCCGGGTTGCCCCGCGAGGCGCCGTCGATGCAGATCGTCACGTCGGACGCCGCGGCGGGGACGTGCCCGGGTGCAGACGGCCGCCCCGTCTTCCGGCCGGCGGGGCGCCGGCGCGATCCCCCCGTCACCGCGCGCCGTCGGGCAGATACAAGATCCGGTGGCAGCGTTCGCAGGTCACCACGTCGCCGCCGCGCACGCGGGAGACGAACCGGGCCGGCACGTCGTTGTGGCAGCCACCGCAGAATCCGCCGACGATCGCCACCATCCCCACGCCGCCCTCCTGCGCCGCGATGCCGTCGTACTTCTTGAGCAGCCGGGGCTCGACGGCGGCGGCGAGCCTGGCCCGCTCGGCCTCCCGGGACCCGATCTCCGCCTCGAGCCGCCCGCGCTCACGGTCGTACACGGCGAGGTGCGCGGCGAGACGCTCTTCGA
This sequence comes from bacterium, assembly GCA_035945995.1. NCBI lineage: Bacteria > bacterium. Next base: position 42,368 of record DASYZR010000033.1, on the reverse strand, counting down.
GCGCCCGTGCCTCCGCCTGCCGCGCCGCCAAATCGCCCTTGAGCCTCTCGACCTCGTCGAACAGCGCGAGAATTCGATCCTCCAGGTGATCGCGGGTCCGCGCGAGGATCGCGAGCTCCTCTTCGAGTCCGGCGAGCTCCTTGGGGTTCGAGACGCGGCCTCCGTAGAGGTCGCCGGACGCCTTCTTCTGCTTCGTCTCCGCCGTGGCCAGCTGCAGTTCGTGGTCGCGGAGCGTCGCGTGCGCGGCATGCAGCCGCGCGGCGGCGTCGTCTGCCGCCTGCCGGGCGGAGGCGGCCTCCGCCCGCAGCGCCGTACCGTCGTCCAGGGCGGCCCGCTCCGCGCGCAAGGCCGCCAGGCGCGCATCGACCTGCTGCACGGCCCACAGCGCGGCCAGGGCCGCCGTCCCGTCCGACGCCTCGACGGGCGGCCCCGACGGCGGTTCGGCGGCGCTCATCGCAGCGTCACCAGATAGATGCCGTGCCGGCCGTCGTCCGTCTCCGCGACGAACGCCGCCGCGCCGCGGCCGTTCACCACCGGCTGGCTGAAGGCGGCGAACCGGCCGCCGCCCGGCGCCGGATCTCCGGCCCGGGCGATCACCGCCACGCCCGACCGGCGGGCGAGGTAGATGCGGTGAGGAAACACGTCCGGAACACCCGGCTCAAAGATGACATCCTCCGCATTGTCCATCGCCGCGTTGACAAACGTGGTGAGCGACACGCCGGCCACCGTCTCGCCCTGCCGTGCGAGGGTCACCAGCACCGCGCGCCCGGTCGCGTACAGCGCCTCGCGGACCGCACTGTGCGCCGTGCGCCCGACGAACCCCACCGTGCCGGTGCTCGTGAGAGTCACGAACCCGAATTCGGTGAACGGACCGCCGACGGGCGCCGAGTCGTCCGTCGTCACGACGGGGACGACGCGGCCCTCGCTGAGCACGTACACGCCCTGCGTCGCGCGGTTGGTGGTCGCGGCGACGAACGCGATCTGGCCGCGGTCGTTCTCCGCCGGGGTGCCGTCCAAAAAGAACTGAAACAACCCGCCCGTCGGCGCGGGCTGCCCGCCCATCACGGCGGCGCTCGTCGTGCCTTCGATGTTCGTGAAGATTCCTTCCTGCCCCGTCCCGTTCGTGCGGCCGACGAATGCGATCACGTCGCGCCCGTTGATCGTGGGATTGGCGAAGTCGGTGAAGACGCCGCCGGTCGGGGCCGGCTGCCCTGTCGCCGCGATCGACGCCACCGTCCCGCTGCGCGCGGCGTAGAGGCCGAGCCGGGCATTCCGGTCGGTCGTCCGCCCCAGGAAGATCACGGTGCCGCGGTTATTCAGCACCACATCGCTGAACGTGGAGAACGTCCCGCCGGTCGCGGCCGCCCGGCCGGCCGCGACCAACGGGGACACGCGGCCGTCATGTCGCAGGTACAGCGCCTGCGCGGCCCGCCGCGCGCTCGTTTGTCCCCCGAAGGCGATGTCGCCGCGGTCGTTGAGCGCCGGATCGGACAGGACCGTGAACGTGCCGGCGCCGGGGGCCCGGTCGCCGGTCCGCACCAGGAGGCGGATACCGGCAACGGGACCCGGCACGGCTCCGCTCTGCGGCGCGGCCGCGGCGAGCACGGCGGCTCCGAGCACGACGAGCACGGCCGCGGGGAAACGTCGCATCGTTCCTCTATTCTATCCTAAGCTGAAGGTCCGCGCGGCGCCCGACGCCCGGGACGGCGCGATCCCCCGCGCCCGCGGCGAGAAGAGCGGGGACGGAGTTAGACGCGGACGAAGATGCGGGCGCGATACAGCGGCAACAGCACGAGCCACCAGAGGGCGGCGTAGATGCCGGTATAGACCCACAGCGTCGGCACGGTCCCCAGGCGCGCGAGGAGCGACGAGATGATCGCACTCTCGAGCGTGACGAACGCGCCGGCCGCCGTCCGCGCGTGCCAGGCGTCGAGGATCAGCACCTTGAACAGGACCGGCACCACGTAGGCGACGATCGCGTTCGCGCCGAGCACCGCGAGCGGGGCGGCGATCACGCGCCACCCCGCCACGTCGGCCAGGACGTAGAACAGCATCAGCAGGACCAGCCCGAGCCCGCCGGCGAGCAACGCGTAGGACGGGGTCCACAACGGCTTGCTGAGCGGGAGCACGGTGCCCCACGCCGACCCGCCCGCGGCGAGGACCAGGCCGCCCAGCCCGACCACGGCCACCGCGACCGCGGCCGGGATCTCCCGCCGGACACCCCGGCGGAGGACTTCGCCTGCCGCGCTCCCGATCAAGGCGAGCGCGGACGCCGGCGCGACCGACACCAGCCCCGCCAGATGGTAGTGCGTGAGATAGGTGTCGTTCAGATACTGGATGATGTTATGGCCCTGTTGGAGGACCCCGGGCGCCGACCCGGGCACGGGCACCAGGATCAGCAGGGCTGCGTGCGCGGCCAGCAGCGTGCCTGCGACCGCGAGTCGCGCCGCGATCGCGAGCCCGCCGAGGGCCGCCGCCACGAGATACGACAGTCCGAGCAGTTGCAGCACGTCGATGTTGAACGTCAGTTGGCGTGCCTCCAGGGAATTGAGCAGCACGCCGAACGTCACGAGCAGCGCGGCCCGGCGGACGATCCGCCAGAGGCGGAGCCACGCGCTTCCTCGAACGGCATGCCCCTGGGGCACGGCGATGCCCATCGCGAGCACAAACCACGGCAGGATCATGTCGGTGAACGTCACGCCCTGCCCCCAGGGCGCATGCATGAGCTGCCGGGGCGTCGCGGGGGTCCACGGCACGTTGTTGACGACAAGCATCCCGGCGATCACGGCGCCGCGGAACGCATCCAGAGAGAGGAGCCGGCGGGTCTTTGCATCGGGCATGCGCGTCGTCCCCCTGCTGCAATCCAACCCCAATCCGCTTCCATTATCCCCGCGTCGTGTGAAGGCGCCGTGAAGGGCGGCGGGGCCGTCCAGGGCCGCCTGTTGGTGGAAGCGCCGGCGCGCCGGCATCGTTCTCCGAAGCGAACCGATCAGTCTCGGACGGGAGGGTCACGCCACGTCAATCGTCGACGCCCACCTTCACCTCGCCACCGCTTCGATGTTCCATCGGCTGCGCGCCCGGCCGTGGGCGCTGCGGCCGCGGGCACGGGAGGCGCTCATGGGTGATGCGGGCCGCATCGCGCAGCGATTTGCCAAACTGGAGGGCATCACGCTTGCCGTCCACGCCGCGCGCTGGAAGGAAGCGTTCGACCGCGCCGGCGTGGCGACGGGCGTGTTCATCGCCATCGGCGAAGGCAACGAGGAACTGGCGGAGTTCGTGCGGCTGGCGCCGGACCGGTTCCAGGCCTGGGGCAGCGTGGCCGACCCGACCGCGGCGGACGCGGCCGGCGTGGTCCGCCGGTTCCGCGCGTGGGGGCTGCGGGGCCTCAAGCTGTATCCGCCGGTGCAGCGCTTCCAGGCCAACGACCGCGCGGTCTACCCGGTCTACGAGGCCGCCGCCGAGCAGGGACTCCCCGTCCTCTACCACTTCGGCATCACGGTGGCGCCGATCTACGATCTGGCCTACGCGAATCCGCTGCCGCTCTCGAGTGTCGCGCGGGACTTTCCGGAGATTACCTTCGGGATTGCGCACTGCGGCGCGGGCTTCCTGCGGGAAGCCCTGTTTCTCGCCTATCACACCGAAAACATCTGGACGGATACCTCCGGCACCAACAACTGGCGCGAGTTCACCCCGGGCGCGCCCGGACTCGATCAGGTCTTCCGCGACCTGCTGCGCGCGTACGGACCACGCCGCATCCTGTTCGGAACGGATTCCACCGCGTCCGACGAGTACCGCGAGGGGATCCTACGAGAACAGCGGCAGCTGTTCGAGGGCTTGGAGGTCTCCGACGCCGACCGGGCCGCCATCTTCGGCGGCAACGCCCGCCGCCTGCTGGGCCTGCCCGAGACTACCGCGCGAGCGTGAGGCGGGCCAGCGCCGCTCTGACGGACCCCGGCCCGAACGGCTCCCGGTGGCCCAGCACGACGTTGACCAGCGCCATCCTGAAGTCGTCGCGGTGGGAAGCCGCGCGCACGAGACGGTTGAGCACCGCCGGACGGCCGGAGACGTCGCGCAGCACCCGGCAGACCGCGAAGAGCCGCTCGAACCGGCGGCGCAGCGTGCGCTCGTACGCCGCACCGGCGGCGGCGAAGGCACCGGGCGATCGGTCGCCGTTCATGAGAAACGCCGCGGCGTGATCCGCGGCGATGCGTCCCGACTCGAGCGCATAGTCGATCCCCTCGCCGGTCAGCGGATTCACCAGGCCGGCCGCCTCACCGGCGAAGAGCACGCCGTCCGCCCACACCGCCGACGCGGGAAAGTCCACGCGGAGCGGGTAGCTCCGGATCGCCTCGACGGGACGGCTTCGGTCGAGACGGTCCGGCGCTTCCACCGTCTCTAAGAAACGCTCGCAGGCCTCGCGGGCGGACGATGCCCCTCGAGCATGCCGGCGCCGCGCGGCAAAGCCCACGCCGGCGTTCGCGGACGACGCCGTGACCGGGAAGATCCACCCGTACCCGGGGAGCGGAACGCCGGCGAATCGGATCTCAACGCGGGGGGCGTGCCGGGCGACGTACGTCCGCGCCGCCAGCATCATCGCCGGAAGGCGGGGCACGGCCCCGAGCCCGCGCGGCAGCACCAGCGACGCGCCGGTCGCCACGATCGCCATGCGCGCGCGATACGTCGCGGGGCGGCCGCCGCGCGCCGCGCGGAGCGTGACGCCGCCGTCGCCGCGGACGATGCCGTCCACCCGCACCCCGCCGTCGAACGACGCCCCGGCCTCGACCGCGCGCCGCCGAATTGCGTCGTCGAGGTGGACACGGGGAACGACCGCCATGCCCGGCGCGGGCACGGCCGCCGTCACCGCGGCACCGTCCGGTGCCACGACGTCGACGCGGGCGATCGGCTCCGCGGCGTACCGCAGCCGGTCGAACACCCCCATCTCGCGCAGGGCGGCCACGGCCCGCGGGGTCAGTCCGTCCCCGCACGTCTTCTCCCGCGGGAACTGCGCCTTGTCGAGCAGCAGGACGCACAGTCCGCGCGCGGCGAGTGCCACGGCCGCGCTCGACCCGGCCGGACCGGCGCCGACGACGACCGCGTCGTGGGTCCCGGCGGTCACCCGCGGTCCGCCGGCTTTGACGCGGTCACCGAGAACATTAATGGAAGGACGACGGTGCCTTCCGGAAACTGCCACAACCCGTCCGGGCGCGTCTCCATCCACGGGAACATCGCCCAGCCGGCGTACGGGTACTCGTCGAAGGACTCGAGGCGCAGGCCCGCGCGAAGCAGGGCTCCCAGGACCTCGGAGAGCGGATGGACCCACTGGTAGGTGACGCTGTCGAACGGCCCGTCCGGGGCCGCGTACGATCCCCGCCGCTCGCAGCGCAACGGCGCATCCCCGGGAAAGTACGGGAACGAGATCCGCAGCTCACGATCCGCCCGGGTGTCGTCGAACAGGAGCGGCAGCGGGTGGCCTTCGATGAGGCAGAAGCGACCGCCCGGACGCAGGAAGTGTGCGATCATCCGCCCCCAGCGGTCGAGATCGGGCAGCCAGCTGAGCACCCCGTGGGACGTGAAGACGACGTCGAACTCGCCCGGCAGCCGATCCGGCAGATCGTAGACGTCGCACTGCACGAATGTGGCCGGCACGCCGATCTCCGCCGCGAGCGCGCGCGCCGTTCCGATCGCCTCTCCCGAAAAATCCGCGCCGGTCACCGCCGCGCCGCGCCGGGCCCAGGTCAGTGTGTCCAGCCCGAAACGACACTGCAGGTGGAGCAGCGACTTGCCGGCGACGTCGCCGACGAGCCGCGTCTCGAGCGCGTCGAGCCCGCGCCGGCCCGCGCGCTGCCCCGCCCTGAACCCTTCGACGTCATAAAATGGCGACGCCACGTGATGGCGCGCCCAGACGTCCCACATGGCCTGGTTGGCGCGGAGATGGGGGTTCACGCGCTCAGTATACCGGAGTGGAGATCGCCCCGGCCGAAGCGTATGATGCTCGCGTGGACCGCGCGTTCGCATCCTACGCCCCCACCGCCGAGGTCGACCCGCCCCGCGCCGCGTCCGCCCGGGCCGTCGGCGCGATCTTGGATCGCGTGCTCGCCGGCGCCGCTCCGACCCGCGACGACGCGGCCCGCCTGATGGTCTGCGCGGCCGGCGATCTCGGCGCCGTCTGTGCGGCCGCGCGGCTCCTCCGCGCGCGGGGCACGGGACGCACGATCACGTTCTCGCCGAAGGTCTTTCTCCCGCTCACGCGCCTCTGCCGCGACACCTGCGGCTACTGCACGTTTCGCACCGATCCGCGGTCGGATCCCCGGCTGTACATGACGCCCGAGGAGGTGCTCGACCTGGCCCGCGCCGGGGCGCGCCTCGGCTGCACCGAGGCGCTGTTCACCCTCGGCGAGCGGCCGGAGCAGCGATTCCCCGAAGCGCGCGCCTGGCTTGCGCGGCGCGGCCACCGCAGTACGCTCTCCTACCTCCGCGAGGTGGCCGGGCTCGTCCTCCGCGAAACGTCCCTGTGGCCGCATCTCAACCCGGGCACGATGCGCCGCGACGAGATGGCGCCGCTCCGCGAGGTGAGCGCGTCAATGGGCCTCATGCTCGAGAACACGAGCGAGCGTCTGTGCCGGCCGGGCGGGCCGCACGAACACGCGCCGAGCAAGCGGCCGCGGGTACGGCTGCGGACGCTGGAGGCGGCCGGGGCGCTGAGGATTCCGTTCACGACCGGCCTGCTCATCGGCATCGGCGAAACCCTCGCCGAGCGCGTGGACACGCTGCTGGCGATCCGCGAGTCGCACGCGCGCTGGGGCCACGTGCAGGAGGTGATCGTGCAGAACTTCCGCGCCAAGCCGGCGACTCCGATGGCGGAGGCGCCGGAGCCGGGCGCGGACGACGTCGCGCGCACGGCGGCCGTGGCGCGCCTCATCCTCGGCCCGGAGATGAACATCCAGGTGCCGCCGAATCTCACCGCGCCGGGGTACGAGGTGTATCTCGAGGCGGGAATCAACGATTGGGGCGGGATCTCTCCGCTGACCATCGATTTCGTGAACCCGGAAGCGCCGTGGCCCCAGATCGGAGCGCTCCGCGCCCGGACCGAGGCGGCCGGCCTGGCGCTCCGGCCGCGCCTCGCCGTCTATCCGGAATACGTGCGCCGGCGCTCCGAATACATCGCGCCGCCCCTGCTCGAACGGCTGCGCGACGCCGCGGACGCCGACGGCTATGCCAAGGGAGGCCCCCTCTACGATGGACACCGGCACGGAACCTGACCCCGGCTCCTCGCTCGCGCGCCTCCTTGCGCACACCGGGCCCGCGGTGGCCCGTGCCCTCGACCGCGCGCTGTCCGGCGGCGACCTGACCGCCGAGGAGGCCGAGACCCTGCTTCGGGCCTCGGGGCGTGATGCGACCGCGCTCACGGCGGCCGCGGACGCCCTGCGCCGCGACACCGTCGGCGACGTCGTGACCTACGTCGTCAACCGCAACATCAACTTCACCAACGTGTGCATCAAGGGCTGCGGCTTCTGCGCCTTCAGCCGCGACTTCCGCGAAGAAGAAGGCTACTTCCTACCGGAAGAGGAGATCGTCCGGCGCGCGCAGGAGGCCTGGGACCTTGGCGCCACCGAGGTGTGCGTGCAGGCCGGCCTGCCGCCCAAGATGGACGGTGACCTGTACATCCGGCTCACCCGGAGGATCAAGGCGGCGCTCCCGGACATTCACATTCACGCGTTCTCGCCGGAAGAGGTGCTGTACGGCGCCGTCCGCTCGGGCCGCACGGTGCGCGACTACCTGCGCGAGCTCAGGGCCGCCGGCGTGGGCAGCCTGCCCGGGACGGCCGCCGAGATTCTGGACGACGAACTGCGGGACCGCCTCGCCCCCGGCCGGATCCGTACCGCGCAGTGGATCGAGGTCATCAGGACGGCGCACGAGCTCGGCATCCCCACGACGTCCACCATGATGTTTGGGCACGCGGAGACCCCGGCCCACCAGGCGCGCCACCTCGTGCTCCTGCGCGACCTGCAGCGCGGCTCGGGCGGATTCACCGAGTTCGTGCCCTTGAGCTTCGTCCACACGGAGGCCCCGATGTGGCGGCGGCGGCTCGTGGCGGGGCTCCGCCCGGGGCCGACGGGCCTGGAGGTCGTGCGCGTGCACGCGGCGGCCCGCATCGTGCTCGGCCGCGCGATCCCGAACCTCCAAGTCTCCTGGGTCAAGGAAGGCCCGCGGATGGCGCAGCTGCTGCTGGGCGCCGGCGCCAACGACGTCGGCGGGACGCTCATCAACGAGAGCATCTCCACGTCGGCCGGCGCCGGCTTCGGCCAACTCGTCCCCCCCTCCGAGCTGCGCCGCTGGATCCGCGATGCCGGCAGGATTCCGGCCGAGCGATTCACGACCTACAGGCTCCGCCGCGTGTTCGATGGGACGGAGCCGGATGCGCCCGAACCGCTCGACGCGGCCGCCACCGATCCGGCCCGCTTCGGCAGTTATCAGGCGCTCATCAAGATGGACCGATACCGCTATCGCCACCCCGGCCGCGACGCGGCCGGCGTCACGCCGTAGCCTCCACGACCGTCGAGCGCGAGAAGATCCGACTCGGTATCGAGGTCAAACGCGAGCCCCGGCCGTCGAATCTCGAGGGCCTCGGGGCCGAGGGCGCGGGCGGCCCGCCGATGGGCCGACAGGCTGCCCGGACCGTACGCGGCGTGAAACGTGAGTCCGGGCGGCACGACGACCGCGTTGGTCCCCGTCCCTTCCTTTGACGGCGCGAGCACCAGGCGGCCGTGGTCTCCCGCGGCGAGCAGCGCGGCCACATCGGCCGGCCGAAGCAGAGGAAGATCCGCCGCCACGACCACGACCGCGTGCAACCGCGCCGCCGTCGCCCGGATCACCTCCGAGAGCGCCCGATTGAACTCGGGCCCAGGATCCGGTCGCGTGGGGACGCCCCACCGGGCGGCGTGGGCCCGGACGGCGGGATCCGGCGTCATGATGACGATCCCTTCGACGTCCGCGGTCGCCCGCAAGGCCGCGCAGACGTGTCGAAGCAGCGCGAGGCTCAACTCCGCGCGCCGCCGCGTGGAGAGGACGCGTCCAAGCCGGCTCTTGGCCTCGGACAAGGCGTGCTGCGGGACGATGACGCGGGCTCTCACGCAGGCCTGACGGCCACCTGCACGCCGCGGGCGCGGGCGATGCCGAGGATGTCGCGCGCGAGGCGCCGCCGTCCGGCCGCGTCCGCCATCAGGGTATCGGCGCATTCGACCGAGAGGCCCGGCGCCGCGACGGTCTCCGCAAGCGCCCGATCCCGCTCATCCAGCAGAAAGATGTCGATGCACCGCCGGTAGAGTGATGCGATCGCGGCCGGGTCCGGCCGAAGGCCGGTCCCCCGCAGCATTTCCACGGTCGGCCCCTTGACCGCCGCTCCCCCGATCAACGGCGTCACCGCGATGCGCAGGGCGGCGCTGTCGCGGAGCGCCGCGTCCATGCCGCGGAGGGCCAGGATGGGGCCGAGACTGACGAGCGGGTTGCTCGGCGCGAGAACGATCAGGGCGGACTCGCGGACGGCTTCGAGCACCTCGAGCGAGGGCTCGGCGCTCTCGATACCGTCGAGCTCGACGCCCTGCACGGGGTCCCGCGCACCCCGCCGGACGAAGTACTCCTGAAACGGCAGGCGGCCGGCCGGCGTCAGGACGAACGTCGCGACGCGGCCGTCGGTCATCGGCAGCACCCGCGGGACCACGCCGAGTGCCCTGGCGAGCGCCGCGGTCACCTCCGTCGGGCGCCGGCCCGCGCGCAGCCAGAGCGTCCGGGCGATGTGCGTGGCGAGGTCGCGGTCCCCGAGACGAAACCATACCGGCAGCCCGTAGCGCTCCAGCATCTCGAGCGCCGCCCAGGTCTCGCCTTCGAGGCCCCAGCCGCGCTCCCCGCTCACCAGACCGGCGAGCGTGTAGAGGACCGTGTCCACGTCCGGCGAGATGTGCAGGCCGAGATGCTGCCAATCGTCCGCGGTGTTCACGATGACGGTCAGCGCCGAGGGATCACGCAGGACGGCGGCGAGCCCGTCGACCAGCTTGACCCCGCCGACTCCGCCGCAGAGGACCGCGATCACCGCGGACCGCCTACCGGAACGCCACGATCTCGTGGAGGGGCTTCCGCGGCGGCACCGGCGGCGTGTGGGCGGGATAGCCGATCGTCAGCAGGGCCTGCGGGGCGAAGTCGCGGGGGAGACCGAGCGCGCGCCGGACAATCCCCGGGCAGAACAGCGGCGCGCAGCACCAGCACGCCCCGAGGCCGTTCGCGGACGCGGCGAGCAGCAGGTTCTGGATCCCGGCGGCGGCGCTCTGCACCGCCATGACCTGCTCGGCACCGCGGCGCGCGCGGTCCGGGTAGACGTCCATCCCGGCCAAGGTGTACCCGACGAGAATGAGGACCGGCGCTTCGCTGAAGCGCCGCGTCGAGAACCGGAGCTCCACGCGAACGGCGGTGTCGGGCGTGCCGCTGCGTTCGAGATCCCGCCGCCACCGGCCCGCCATGCGCTCGGCGAGCCGCCGCTTCACTTCGGGCGACCGGATGACGACGTACCGGGCCGGCTGCGCGTTGTGGGCGGACGGCGCAGCGGCCGCAGCCTCGAGCAGCGTGCGGACCAGATCCTCCGACACCGGATCGGCCTTGTAGAATCGGACGGTGCGCCGCGCCGCCAGGATCGCGGGCACTTCACCGACGGCCGCATCAGACACCGTCACGAGGTGCCTCCACCACCAGCGCCGCTATGCCTCAGATCGCCGCGTCACGTCCGCGGCGATCGTTGCCCAACCTGCGATCACGCGTCCAGAATTCTGCGTCGATGGTCGATCCACACGGAGGTATCGACGAGCGTCATGCAACGCGGCCGCCTGATGGGTCTGAGATGCGGCTCGGATCCACCGAGTTTCGCGAGTCGCCGGGCGCTCTCGCGGGCCGCGAGCGCCTCCAGACCGAGCCGCACGAGGGCCGTCTTCTTCGAGACGCCCGTCAACCGGGCGGCACGCCGCAGCAGCGACGCGTCGATGTTCAACGTCGTCCGCATGTATGCATTATGATGCACGATTTTTGCGAATGTCAACGTCCGTGTCCCCCGAATGCGCCGCCGGGCGCGTGGGGGACTACGCGGAGTCCGACGCGTTGCCGACCCTCATGTAGGCTCGGCCACCCGAGATGGCGGCTGTTGTCGATCAACCGCCGGCGCGGCATCCTTGAGCGCCCGGAGGTACAGCAAGAATGCGGCCGTGAACGGGGCTCACGGCGGTGGCGATGGCTGGGCTCCGGTTTCCTCCATGTGCCGGCGAAGGTTGCGCCACACCCGCAGTACCTCCGCCACGCTCCAGGCCTGGGCGATGCACCCGCGCGGCCGGTGAGGCGGGTCCCCGTCGAAGATCTCCGAGATCGTTCCGAGGCCGGCGTCGCGCAGATGATGCTCGAACGAACGCAGCAGCGCGAGCGCGCCGGCGGCGTCGCCGGTGACGCGATGATACGCCTCCGCGTACGGACCGAGCAGCCAGGCCCACACGGTGCCCTCGTGGTAGGCGCGGTCCCGGCTCACCGGATCGCCGTCGTAGGTCCCGCGGTAGCCCGGCGCGTCGGAGGCCAGCGAGCGGAGCCCGTAGGTCGTCAGCAACGCCCGCCCGACCGCCCGCACGACGCGGGCGGCCGCCTCGCCCTCGAGGAGCGGGTGGGGCAGCGACACCGCGAAGATCTGGTTGGGGCGCACGGTCAGGTCGTCGTCGTCCGGACCATCGACCACGTCGGCCAGCGCATCGCGCCCGGGCCGGACGAATTTCGCGCGGAAGGCGCCGCGCACTCGCTCCGCAAGGGCGGTGCACCGCGACGCCGCGGCGCCGTCCCGTTCCGCCAGCAGCGCCGCCGCGGCCCGGAGCGTGTTGTACCAGAGGGCGTTGATCTCGACCGGCTTGCCGGTGCGTGGGGTCACGACCACGTCGCCGATCTTGGCATCCATCCAGGTAAGCTGCAGCCCGGCCTGGCCCGCGTGGAGCAGGCCGTCGCGGGGGTCCATCCCGATCCCGTACCGGGTGCCGGCGACGTGCCGGTCGATGATCTCCCGGACGACCGGGCACAGATCGTCCGCGAGTCCGTCGCCGGGGCCGGCCGCGTGGTAGGCGCGGAGCGCGAGGACAAACCACAGCGACGCGTCGGCGGTATTGTACGCCGGCTCTTCGCCTGCGCGATCTGGAAAATTGTTGGGCAGGAGGCCGTCCCGCACGAACGCGGCGAAGGCGGAGAGAATCCGCGCGGCGTCCGGGTACCGCCCCGTCGCGAGCGTCAATCCCGGCAGCGCGATCATGGCGTCGCGCCCCCAGTCGTTGAACCAGTGGTAGCCGGCAAGCACGGACCGGCCCCCGCCCCGCGCCACGATGAACTGATCGGCGGCGAGCGTCAACTGCCGGCCGAGCGCATCCCCCTCTTCGACGCCGGCCCGGCGCAGCAAGGCCTGCTGGCGCGCCTGCGCCGTCGCGAGCGCCCGGGCCGCGTCCAGATCGGGGTCGTATTCGGTCGTCGCGACCAGCGCCCCGTAGCCCTCCGGCCGGAGCGGCAGCACAAACTGCCCCGGCGCATAGAAGTCCTCCCGGTCGTCGAAGCCGCGCGCTCCCTCTTCGCGGTGAAGGAAATTCCACCACCACGCACCCTGTGGACTGAACCCGCCGGTTGGGACGATCAGCCGGAACGGCGCGGCTGCTCCGCCGGCGCGAATCGTCACGCCCGCCGGCCGCGGCAGGAGGGCCGGCCGCCAGTCGCGTCCCGACCGCAGCGCGTGGACGCCGCGATAGGTGACGAGCGGCGTGATCTCGAGCGTCACCGGCCGGTCGCCGCGGATGACCCGGTAGGCGACATAGGTGGTATTGCCGCCGTCGGCCATCCAGATGCGCCGCTCCAGCAGCACGTCCTCGAGGGCGTACGTCCAAACCGGCAGGATGCCGTCGAGCGCGAACGCCTCCAGATACCGGTAGCCGTGCGGATCGATCGTGCCGTCGCCGTACTCATGCGCCGACAGCGGGTACCGGCGGTCGTCGAGACGCGCCCACTCGACCAGGCCGGCCACGAGCACCGTGCGGTCGACCGGCGGCGCCAGCGCCGCGACGAGCAGGCCGTGGTAGCGCCGCGTGAGGACTCCGGCCACCGTTCCGGACGCATACCCGCCGAGGCCGTTGGTCACGATCCACTCGCGCCGGAGCCCGGGGCCCAACTCGCCGCACACCTCGCGGCCGAACGCGACGCTCGCGATGGCCCCCCCGGCGTCGGGCGCGCGCGCCACGGGCTACGTGTCCGGCGTCTCGGCGAGGAGCGTGGCGACGAGCGCGCTCCAGCCGGTCTGATGACTCGCCCCGAGACCGGCCCCGGTGTCGCCGTGAAAATACTCGTAGAACGGCACGTGATCGCGCCAGTGCGGATCGGTCTGGAACCGCTCGTTCGCGCCGAAGACCGGGCGGCGGCCGTGCTCGTCCCGCAGAAAAATGCGCGTCAGGCGCCGGGAGAGGCCGTCGGCGATCCCGCGCAGCGTCCGCAGGGTCCCCGAGCCGGTCGGGCACTCGACGAGGAAATCATCGCCGTAGTACCGGTGAAATCGCCGCAGCGCCTCGATCAGCAGGAAGTTGATCGGAATCCAGACCGGCCCGCGCCAGTTGGAGTTGCCGCCGAACAGCCCGTTTCGCGACTCGGCCGGCTCGTAGTCGACGCGGTACGTCTGCCCGTTGATCTCCAAGACGTACGGGTGCCCGGCGTGGTAGCGGCTCACCGCGCGCACGCCGCAGTCGCTCAGGAACTCGTTCGGGTCCAGCATGCGCTTGAGCACCCGCTTCATTCGATGCCCGCGCGCGAGCGCGAGGAGGCGGCGCTCTCCCACCCCCGGCTCCTGCCACCGGGAAACGAGGCCGGCGAGATCCGGGCGGTTGGCCAGGAACCATTCCATGCGCGACCGGAACTCGGGCAGCATCGTGAGCAGGTCGGGCTCGATCGTCTCCACCGCCAGGAGCGGCAGCAGCCCCACCGCGGACCGCACCGCGAGCGTGCGGTAGGTGTCGTCGGGCAGGTGGAGCACGTCGTAGAAGAACTCGTCCTGCTCGTTCCACAACGGGATGCCGGTCCCGCCGAGGTTGTTGAGCGCCCCGGCGATGTAGAGGAAGTGCTCGAAGAATTTGGTCGCGACGTCCTCGTAGGCGTGATCGTGACGCGCCAGCTCGAGGGCGATCGCGAGCATGTTGAGGCAGAACATGCCCATCCAGGCCGTGCCGTCGGCCTGATCCAGGTGGCCGCCGGTCGGCAGCGGCTGGCTCCGGTCGAAGACGCCGATGTTGTCGAGCCCGAGGAATCCGCCCTGGAACACGTTCCGGCCCTCGGCATCCTTCCGGTTCACCCACCAGGTGAAGTTGAGCAGCAGCTTGTGAAAGACCCGCTCGAGAAACGCATGGTCGGGCCGCCCGCCGAGCCGCTGGTCCAGCTGGTAGACGCGCCAGGCCGCCCAGGCGTGCACCGGCGGATTGACGTCGCCGAACGCCCATTCGTAGGCCGGCAGCTGGCCGTTCGGGTGCATGTACCACTCGCGCATGATGAGGATGAGCTGCCGCTTCGCGAACTCGGGGTCGACCATCGCAAGCGGCACGCAGTGGAAGGCGAGATCCCACGCCGCGTACCACGGATACTCCCAGGTGTCGGGCATCGAGATCACGTCGGCGTTGTCGAGGTGCCACCAATCGGCGTTGCGACCGCGCTTGCGCGCCGCGGGCGGCGGCGGGCCGGCCGGGTCGCCGTCGAGCCATCGTTGGACGTCGTAGTGATAGAACTGCTTGCTCCACAAGAGCCCCGCCAGGGCCTGGCGCTGGACACGGCGCGCGTCGCCCGACATCTCGCCGGGCCCGAGCGCGCGGTAGAACGCGTCCGCCTCGGCCTGCCGCGCCGCGAAGATGTCGGCCGCGCCGAGGAAGGGCGGGTGCACGGGATCCTTCGACAGCCGCAGCAGGACCGCGCGGGCCTCCTTCGGCGCCAGCGTGAACGCGTAGTGGGCGGCGACCTTCGTCCCGGCCGGCTCGGGATTGACCGCGCCCGCCGCGCCGGCGACGACCGCGTCGTGGATGCCGTCCTTCACGTAGCGGGACCGGTTCCCGACGTTCCAGAGGCGCCGCGCGTTCGACTCGTTCTCGGTAAACAAGAGCGCGGGGTCGCCCGCGCACGCCAGCCGGTACTCTCCGAGCTCGTGATGCACGGCGCGCACCAGCCGCCACGCCTGGCCGGGGCGGGCCTCCGCGTCCTCGGCGCGAAGTTCGGGCCGGCGGGGATCGCGGCCCCACGCCCAGGTGTTGCGATACCACAGCGTCGGCAGGAGGTGGAGCGGTGCGGGGTCCGGGCCCCGGTTCGCAGCCGTGATCCGGATCACGATGTCGTCGGGCGCCGCCTTCGCGTACTCCATCGTGACGTCGAAGTACCGGTCCTCGTCGAACACCCCCGTGTCGATCAGCTCGAACTCGGGCGCCTCCCGCCCGCGCCGGCGGTTCTCCGCGACGAGGCGCGCATACGGAAAGGCGCGGTGCGGGTACTTGTAGAGCGCGCGCATGTACGAATGCGTCGGCGTGTTGTCGAGAAAGAAATAATATTCCTTGACATCCTCGCCGTGATTGCCCTCCGGACCGCTCAATCCAAACGGCCGTTCTTTGAGGATCGGATCGGCGCCGTTCCACAGGGCGAGGGCGAAGCACAGAAGCCCGCCGTCGTCGCAGATGCCGAGCAGGCCGTCCTCGGCCCACCGATAGGCGCGCGAGCGCGCGTGGTCGTGCGGAAAGAAATCCCAGGCCGCCCCGTCGGCCGAATAATCTTCCCGCACGGTGCCCCACTCGCGCTGGGACAGATACGGGCCCCAGCGGTGCCACGGCGCGCGCCCGGCGTACGCCTCGGCCAGCCGGCGGCGCTCGGCGTCGGGAACCGGCTTCGAGGGAGGCAGACCCGGCACGCGAGCCCTACGCGATTCGCAGCACGATCTTGCCGAATTGCTCGGAGCGTTCCATCCGCCGGAGCG
Organism: bacterium; assembly: GCA_035945995.1. Lineage (NCBI taxonomy): Bacteria > bacterium. The sequence continues at coordinate 26,332 of DASYZR010000033.1, read as the reverse complement.
CCCGGCCGGCCCCCGCAAGCGGAAACACCTGATCGACGACCGGACGCACGGTACCGTCCCCGAAGGCCGCCAGCATCCCGCGAAAATCATCCGGAGACCCCATCGTCGTTCCGAGCACGTTCAGGTGTTTCCAGAAGATTCGCCGCACCGTGAGCTCCGGCACATTGCCCGTCGTGGCCCCGTAGCTCACCACACGGCCCCCCGGGCGCGCGGCGTCCAGCGCCTGCTCGAACGTCGCGCCCCCCGTGCCGTCCACGATCAGGTCGGGCCCCTGCCCTCCCGTCGCCTCCCGCACGGCCTTGACCCAATCCGCCGTCTTGTAGTTGAAGCCGGCGTCTGCGCCGAGGGCTTGCGCACGGGCCAACTTCTCGTCGCTGCCCGAGGTCACGAGCACGCGGGCGCCGGCCCGCCTGGCGAAGAGCAGGGCAAACGTCGCGACTCCGCCGCCGATGCCCAGCACCAGCACTGTCTCCCCGCGCTGGACCCGGCCGCGCGTGACCACCGCGCGATATGCGGTGAGCCCCGCGAGCGGGAGCGCGGCGGCCTCTTCATCCGTGAGACCGTGCGGAGCGGGGTACACGCTGGCGACCGGCACTGCGACCTGTTCCGCGAACGTGCCGTTGTCGGGGAGCCCCAGAATCCGCCACCGCGGCCCGGCCGCACGCGGATCGTCGCCCCAGTCCAGGCTGGGATTGATGACCACCGCCGCACCGCTCGCGACGCCGGTCACGCCCGGGCCGAGCGCCGCGACCTCGCCGGTCCCGTCCGAGCCCGGGATGATGGGAAAGCGAAGACCGGCGTACCGGCCGCGGCAGATGTACAGGTCGCGGTGATTCAACGCCGCGGCACGCAGGCGGACAACCACCTGTCCCGGCCCGGGCGCGGGATCCGGCGCCTCCTCGGGGCGCAGCGCCTCCGGCTCCCCGACTCCGTGCAACACGATCGCCTTCACGACGACGCCCCTTTCAGACGGTGAAACACTCGCTCACCACGTGCGGGACCTTTGCATAGTGCGTGTCTGTGGTCAGCAATTTCAACCCGTGCTGCATCGCGCTCGCCGCGATCCAGATATCGTTCGTCGGGATAGGCGCGCCGCTTTTCCACAGGAAGTCGAGAATCGCCGCGTATCGCTCCGCCGTCGCCTCGGTGATATCGACCACGTCCACGCGGGGTGACGCAAGGAACGCCCGCAGTTCTTCCTCGTTCTTCTTCCGCGACCTTCCCCTCAAGAATCCGGCACGCAGCTCGCCCAGGACGATGGGGGTGAGGTAAATCGCATCTGCCAGCTGGAGCGCCCGCTTGACGTCGGGATGGCCGGCCATGAATGCCGAGTAGGCCGACGTGTCTGCGAGGACGCTTATCGTTCCCACAACTCGGCGTCAATCGTCCGCTGCGCCTTGAGCGCCTTCTCAAACAGGCCGGCTTCGTCGCGCGTCCACACGCCCGAGAGATCGTCCAGGTCATGGTGCACCCGCGTCTCCCGGGGCCGCCGGGTGATCCCCACGCTCTCCTCGAGCAGACCGATCACGGTCTTACTGATGCTCGAACGAGTCTCGTCGGCCTTGCGGCGGAGGGCGCGGGCGAGGGCGGGAGAGAGATTGCGCAACGTCACAACCTTCATGGTGCGGCCTCTTCGACACGAGCATCAAAAACTGCATCAGGCATGCTGCAAACGTAGCATCAGCGGTCCGATGCTGTCAAGCACGTTGCTATGTCCGGGCCGCATCGGGGCGCAGCAGCTAATCTTGAAACACCATCCCAAGCCGTCGATGCTCGGGAGCCGGAAACACTCCCGTCCAGCGTCGCTCAGGACCTCGCCATCGACCTCGATGCGCCCCGCGACCGGCTGAAGGGTGCCTGCGATCGCCGCGAGGAGCGTGCTCTTCCCCGATCCGGAGGCGCCGAGGACGCACGTATAGCCCGCCGGGAGGCGCACGCACACGTCGGTGAGTGTCCGGCGTCCGTTCCGCTCAACGGAAAGCTCGGTGATGCGCACCCCCCCGGGCGATGGCCACGTTGAGGATGCGCTAAGAGTCTGTGAAGAGTCGGTGCGGGCCCAACACCGACGGCTCGTCCGGCGCACGGCGCTCGACGTGCTGGAGCGCGCGCCCGTCAGTCCCCTCGCCCGGCAGATCGAGGTGGCGGAGGACCGTCGGGGCGACGTCGACCACCGAGGTCGGCTCGACATGAGTGACACCGGCTTGAAAACCGGCGCCGTCGATCATCAAGAACGGCGCCTGTTCGTACGCGCCGAGGCCGCCGTGCTGGCCGAAGCCGACATGATCCGACTTGCCGTCGGCCGGGAGCGCCTCGAGACTCGATCCGGGCACGCCGTACTCGTTGGCGCCGTTCTCGGCCCGCATCGAGATGGCAAAGGCCAACCCCTCCCGCGCCGCCTGGCCGACCTCGGACAGCCGGTTGGGCGGGACGACCCGCCCGGCCCAGGCGCACCCGGAAAGGAACTCGCCCAGCGCCGGCACCCGCTCGGGGTGGTCGGCATGAACATAGACGAGCGCGGCCGTGCCGCTCGAGACCGACAGGACGTCCCCAGACGACGGACCGGCTTTGAGGCCCGCCGCGATCAGCTCCGCCTCGACGTCCACGACCCCCATGACCGTCTGGTGCCCGTGGTCGGATCCGATGACGAACAGGACGTCGTCGCCGGCGTCGCGGAGGCGGTCGACCGCCGTGATGACCAATCCGGCATGGGCATCGGCCTGGCGGAGCGCCACGAGGTGGGCCGGCGAGCCGAGCGGCACCCCGTGTTGCACGTGGTCCGGTTCATGCAACCACAGCACGGCCAGCGCCGGGCGGCGCTCGGTGAGGACCTCGGCGATGAATCGCTCCGTCATCGCCCTGTCGCCGGCGAGACCGGGCGGCACGCGGAGTTCGTCGCCGGCCGGGACCCGGACGCGCCCGGGACCGAACGACCCGGCCCGATTGTACAAGAAGCCGTGTCCATCCGGGTCATGGGCGTACGCGGCACCCGGGGAGGCGTTGCTGAACGTGATCACGCCGCCGTGCCCCTCGACGCGCTCCGCGAGCGTCGGCACGGCGAGCGCGGTACCCGTCATCCGGCGCTTGTGCTGGAGGAAGTCCGGTCCGCCGGCGTCGTGGCGTACGAACACGCCGTCCTCGAGCAGCGCGACCGAATTCCCCTGAAGACCGTGCCGGGCGGGATGGCATCCCGTGGCGAAGCTGGCCGAGACGACCCGCGTCGCGGACGGAAAGACCGAGCGGTGGGCGCCGAAGTCCTCCGCGCGCGCGCGGAACGCCGCGAGCGACGGCATGTACGCCGCGGTCACGAGATCCCGCCGCAGCCCGTCGAGGATCACGACCACGACGCGTTTCATCCGTCGCCGAGCTCGTCGAGAAGGCCCTGCACCCGGCCGCGGATGTCATCCCGGATGCGCCGCACCCCGGCCGGCGGCAGCCCCTTCGGATCGGGCAGGTCCCAGTCGAGATACCGTTTGCCGGGAATGAACGGACACTGGTCGCCGCAGCCCATCGTCACGACGATGTCCGCCCACGCCGCCAGCTCGTCGGTCAGCGTCCGCGGGATCCGGGCGCGCAGATCGAGGCCGGCTTCTTGCATCACGGCGACGACTTCCGGATGCACGCGCTCCGCGGGCGCCGTCCCCGCGGAGCGCGCCTCGTGCCGGCCCGCGGCGTGCGTTTCGAAGAAGGCCTGGCTCATCTGCGAGCGCCCGGCGTTGTGGAGGCAGACGAACAGCACGCGCGCCATTACTCGCGGAGCCTCCCATCCCGCGGTGGGTCGCCCTCCCCCGCCCGAGCGGACGCGCCACGGCGGCCGCGAGGGCACCCTCCGCGACGCCGGGGTACAGGATCCGTATCGCCGCAGCGGCCAAGAGACTCCCCACCACCTGCGCGGCGATGAAGGGACCGGCCGACCCCGGCGCGATCCCGGCACACGTGTCCGACAGCGTGCGGGCGATCGTTACCGCCGGGTTCGCGAAGCTGGTCGACGACGTAAGCCAGTACGCGCCGCCGATGTACGCGCCGACTCCGAAGGCCCCCGCGGACCTTCGCCGAAATCTCCACGGCGCGCAGTCCAAACATCAGGCTGGCGACAAACCGCACCGGCGACGGCACCGCCGATCTGGGCGAGCCCGTAGGCCAGCCCGTCGCGCAGGCCGATTCCGCCCAGAAGGCCGTCGGCGAACGTCACAGTCGGGTTGAGGTGCGCCCCCGAGACCGGACCGACGGCGAGGATGATGGCGACAAGGGCCGCGGCGGTGTCACAACCCGCTCAAGTGATATGCGACCACTTTCAGCGCCGCCGCCGGAGACGCCTGCTCAAGGGCCGCCGCGGGCAGGGCGGGCCGGCACGGTGGCCCTGGCGGGCATGACGAGCAGGGTGACCCGGTTCGCATTTTGCTGCGCTCCGGTATCGGCAGAAAGCACGGTAGTCGTGACCCCGACGAACTTGTCGAGGTCGCGAAACGCGATTCGCTCGGTGCCGCCGAGATCCATGACGGTATCGGGAGTCACGAAGAATTCCTGCGTTCCCTGGGGCCCGGCGATGGTAAACGAGTTCGCGTTGGAGTCAACTGACACGATGACACCCTGCGCTTCGACCGTCGGCCCCGCAGTCGAACTCACCGGCGCCCCGGGAGATCTCAGCCAGGCTGCGGCCAAGGTGACGGCGGCAATCAGGATCCCAGTGGCTACGGTTTTCCCACGAATCATCCGCGAGGTCCCATCCGGCAATCGGCTCCCTCGGGCATCGCCGTCGGAGTTCCCTGGTACCACATCTAACCCACTTTGAACACCCAGCGAAAGAGTGCCGGCACGTATTTTTCACGCGGCACCGCGGGGAGAAGTCCCGTTCGAGGTGCGCTTCCACCAGGCCAGGGGTGCTAGCCCCTGGAGGCCGACGAAGATCACGCGTGTCACATTCGGAAGGACGTTCTTCTGATGAGCCGGGCATAGTCCCGTATCGTCGCCATGAACCGCATCTTGCTGGAACCCCTCTTGAGATCGTACCGGAGCACCAACGGCACTTCCGCGATGCGCGGCCGCAGAGGCCGGGCCTTGACCAAAATCTCCGTCATGACCGAAAATCCCGTCGTCTCGATGAGACGCTCGTCATGAAGCGCCCACAACCTCTTCAGCACGTTCGCGCGGTAGGCTCGAAACCCGGTGGTGTAGTCGCGGATGCCCCGGATCCGCCAGATCCCTCGGAAGATCAGGCTGGCTGCGCGGCTCAAGAACCGCCGGTGCCACGGCACCCCGACTTCCCTGCCGCCCGGCGCGAACCGTGACGCGATCACAATCTGACACCCGAGGTCGAGTTGGCGGACCATCACGGGCACAAGCTCGGGTGGGTGCGAATCGTCCGCGTCCATGATCACGACCGTATCATCATCCGCGGCCCGCCGGCACACTTCCCGAATGCCGGTCTTCACTGCGGCGGCCAATCCACGATTGTGATCGTGCCGAACGACGTCCACAACCAAGCGACCCGCCGCCGCTCTGGCCACGGCCGACGTGTCGTCGCTGCTGCCGTCATCGATCACGAGCACCCGGGGGGCCGGCGAGGTCCCCCCTGCCGCGGCGATACGCTTGAGAAGCGAGGGGAGATTCAAGGCTTCATTGTACGCGGGAAGCACGAACCAGACGCTGGACGACCCCGTGACACGGCCCCTTTTCGTCGAGAAGAGGTGATGGCGATGCGCCTAGGAATGCATGTTCATGGCCAAGTCTAGCACACTCCCAAGATCGCGTTAGAGTGCGGTTGCAAGTCCGCGACGAAGGCCACGAACAGGGCTCCCCGTCCCGGGTGGCGGAACGCACCGGCCCCGGGCCGGTGAAACGAAGTCCGCTGCCGGACGGCGGGGACATCGTCTTCTTGTGCGTGTTCTACCTGTTGATGGTGGTCGTGCCGGATCTCGTCTTGAGCGACGGGTCCACGGGCTGGCACCTCGTCACCGGACAGTACATCATCGAGAACCTGCGCATCCCTCACCGGGATCTGATCTCCTACACATTCCCGAACAAGGCTTGGGTGCCGTATGAATGGTTGTTCGATGTCGTGGCGGCGCTGCTGGTCAAGCTCGGCGGCCTCAAGCTCTTGGCACTGGCGGCCGCCGCGGCGATTGCCGGCCTCTTTCTTGCCCTTTACGAAGACATGCGCCGGACGGGGTGTCACTGGTTGATCGCGCTCGCGCTCACGGTGATCGGGGCCCTGGCGTCCTCGCCGCACTGGCTGGCCCGTCCGCATCTCTTCACTCTGTTCGGCGTGTACATGGTCTCCCGCACGTTGGAGACGTTTCATCGCGACAGACTCTCGGCGTCCCGCACCATCTTCACGCTCGGACTGACAATGCTCGTGTGGTCAAACGCGCACCCCGGATTTCTCTTCGGGTTCGCGATCGTGCTGATTTATCTCGCGAGTGAGACCGTCACGGCGGTCGTCCTGTCGGGGGGGGACGAAAGCAGACGTGCGACGAAGCGTGCCGGAACGTTGCTTGCCGCGGCCGTGGTCATGACGGGCGCCGCGCTGAGCAACCTCAACGGTCTTGCGCTGTACCCGTACCTCGCAAACTACCTGCGTCAAACGTCGGTCCTGAGCCTGATGGCGGAAGTGAAACCTCCGACGTTTCAGGGCCAGCTCTACAGCACGTCTCTCGAGCTGCTGTTTGCCTCAATCGTGGTCGGCCTCGCGACGTCGCGCCGGAGGCCGCGGCTCGGGCAGCTCCTGGTAATGCTGGCATTCGCCCATTTGGCCCTGGCCCATGTCTACACCGTGGAGCTGTTCGTCATCGTTTCACTCCCGGTCATCGCGGGCCTCTTCGCGGAAAGCGACCTGCCCGCATTGACCGGTAGCGGCCGTCTCGGCCACGCCGTTTTGCTCACGCCGCTGGTACGCGGCTGGCAGGTCGCGGCGGAACGGTTCAACGCGGTCGAATCCAGATGCACGATGCATCTCGTCCCAATCACCGTGGTGGCGGTCCTCGCCGTCTCGTGCATCGCCGCGGGGCCGATTCCCGGCGTGCGCCCGCTGGTGGCATCGCAGTTCAGCCCGAAGACGAAGCCCATGGCCACGCTCGAGTTCATCGAGCGCGCCCGGCTGCCGTGGAACCGGGGATTCAACCTCGACAATTGGGGGGGCTACATTCGTTACCGGACCGGGCAGCGTGTCTTTATCGACGACCGGCTCGACTTCTACGGACAGGAGTTCTATTTGGAGTACGTACAGATGATCAATGCCCAGGCCGAGTGGCACAGGCTTCTTGATGAATACCACATCCAATGGGTCCTCACCCCAAAAGACACGCTCCTCGCGGCAAGGCTGGCACAGGAGCCAGACTGGCAGCTGAAGGCCCAAGACCAGGCCGCCTACCTCTTCGTGCGCAGGACCGCGCCGTGATCTGGGTGCAGATTGGACCGGCGGCGCCGACGAGGTCATCCTGGGGCATCCGGCGAACATCATGGAGGGCTTGATCAGCGCCGCAAACGGGGGGGAGCGAACGATGGTCGCCTGGCTTAGGTCACTTCAGAAGCGCACGATGTACGAAGGCGCGCGGAATCTTTTGGTTGCGTGGACGCTGTTGTGCGCGTTTGGCCTGATCGATGGGCTCCTAAAAATACTGGACAAGTTACCGATGACGGCCGCCCAAGTTGCCGTTATGAAGGCGATAACCGTTGGCTACTGGTTAACGGTGTGGGTGTATCCGACCGCGGGGTTGGCTATCATCGCCGTTATTGTAAGGCCCCGGGCGAAGCAGTTATCCTAGTCGCGGGACGTAGGCACGACGGGGGGAAACTTGGTGGGCGAGGCAGGGGTCGAACCCGCGACCTCCTCGGTGTAAGCGAGGCGCTCTACCGCTGAGCTACTCGCCCTCCGGACCATAATACGACACGGCTACGCTCTCCCGCCCGACCGCCAGGCCGACAGCGCATAGAAGCTCATCGCCACCAACACCAGAAGCCGAAAGCCGAGCAGCAGCGAGAATGACTCCGCGAGACCGCCGACGACCGCACCGGCGACGTTGGACCCGAGCGACAGATCGGGATGGCGCGACTGCCGGAACAACCGGGCAAAGATGACACCGGCGAAGAACATCGGGCCGAGCACGAGCGCCGAGGGAACCACATAACGCCCCACGACGCCGCCGCCGAGGAAGATCTCAAGCGGCGCCAGTACGCCGGCGGCCAGCAAGAGGAAGAGGCCGGTGTAGTGCCAGACGAGCCGGACGTTCGGCACCTTGAGGACGTAGAGGTTCGCAAGGAGAATCAGCAGCAGAATAGTCGCAAATACCATCGAGTTGACCACCCAGGTGCTCCCGAATAAGAGCGCCAGCTGCACCACTGCCTTCGTCTCCAGCAGCATGAACCCGGCGCCGAGGAAGAACATCCGCGGATCGATCCGTGCCCCGGCACTCTCCCTGGGAAGAAAACCGTAGACCATGGCCAGCCCCAGCAGCCCCATCCCGACGACCGACCGGGCGGTGATCGCGGGAATCAATCGTTGGCGAAGGTAGAGGAACGGCCAGTCGTCGGTGGCCCGGGGCACGGGGCGGGCGTCATTGATCAAACGGGTAGGCGCGATTTGCGCCCACTGCCATTGCGCAGCCGCAGTGGCGGCCCCGGGCGGCGGAGTGAAGCCGTCCGTATCCACGCGCGTGGGGGCCGCGAGATTTAACCAAAACACGCCGTGCCGGCGAAAAGCCTCCGCCATCCCTTGCGTGTGCCCCACGGCCACGAGCGTGAATCCGGGCGGATCGTTCGCGCGCAGCGTCGGCCGGTAGGGCAGGCTCAGCACGACCGGTGGGCGGCCGAAGGCCGCCTCGGCCATCGCGTCCACGCGCTGGACGACCCACCCCTGACGGAAGTAATTGTACATGACGAAGACTCCGCCCGGTTTGAGCACCCGCCGTACGTCGGCGAACGCCTGGTCGGTGAACAGATAGCTTTCGAGCCGCAGGTTCGCGTAGCTGCTGTGGAGGATCAGGGAATCGACCAGGCCATAGACGACGAGGTCGTAGCGGCGGCTGGTGGTGCGAAGGAAATGCCGGCCGTCGTCCAAATGGCGAACCACCCGCGGATCCTGGTACGGCCTGTCCGGGTGATGATGGATCCCGATGTCGAGGATCACCGGATCGATCTCCACGGCATCGATTCGGCCTGCGGCAAGCCGCAGCGCGTGCGCCACGTCGTTGCCGGTCCCCGCTCCAATGATCAGCACGTCCTGAAACGGCGGACCTCCGCTACGCTGATTGAGCAGGTGAATCAGCGAATACGCGGCGCCGAGCCCCGGCGTCGCGAATGGGACGATTACCTGGTGCGCGATCGTGTTGACCGTGAGGTTGCGGTCGCCCTCATTGTAGGAGACCGCATAGTAGGGCGACCAGCGGGTGGGCGGCCCGAGTGAGAACGACATGGCGATCACCACCGTCGACAGACCCAGCGCAGCGGCGCGCACCCAGGTCAACTCGCCGTCGAGGTGAAGAAGGTAGGCAATACCGGCGAAGGCGATCAGAAACCACGCGGGTGCCGGCGCCTGCGCAAACGAAAGCGCCGAGAAGGCGGCGATGCCGGCAAGGCTTCCCCCGATGTTCAGCGCGTAGCCGCGGACGCGATCGGGGTAGCCGTTGAACGCCCGCCCCAAGACCTGTCCCAGTCCGACAAAGACAAACGCCACGAGCACAAAGAACAGGTCGGTGACCACGTCGATGGGAACGACGAACCGGGCGACATCCGGGTTGCGATATTCCGTCCCGAAGAAGACTTCCTGCGGAGATGCCTGATGGCCGACGTCAATGACGAGTCCTTGCCAGCGCAAGTAGAGGACCAGCGCGCCGAACGCGGCAAGAAACGTCCACAGGGCGAGCAGGGGAAGGCGCGCCAGCCAGTATTCGCGCCGGCCGGCGGCGAGGCAGCCGCACGACATGCCGAGGAAGCTCGCGATCAATACGACGTTTGTGAAGAACTGTAGGAAGATCACCTCGGCGGCGAACCAGCGGATGCACGCCAGTTCCAGGAACAGGACCAGAAAACCGGTAAGGGCGAGCACAAATCCGTGGGGGCGGTCGACGACCGTCATCGGCCGGCTGCGAGCTGTGTCGTTACGCGTCCGGGTCAGGCCCAGAAGTCCAGAGTCCCCTTGCCGGCCCGATCCATGTCGGCACGAACCATCATTTCGACAAGACCCGGGAACGCGACCTTTGGACTCCACCCCAAGGTGGAACGGGCCTTCGTCGCATCGCCGATCAGGGCCTCGACTTCTGACGGGCGATAGTATTCCGAACTTACGCTGACGATCGTGCGGCCGCTCGGAGAATCAACCCCGCACGTCCGTCCGTCGATTTCTTTCCAAACCAGCTTGAACCCCGCCGCCTCGGCGGCTCGGGCGGCGAACTCACGCACGGAGTGCGCCTGCCCGGTGGCCAATACATACGTACCGGACTCGGGCTGTTGTAACATCCGCCACATGCCCTCGACATAGTCGCCGGCGAATCCCCAGTCCCGCGTCGCGTCCAGATTCCCCAGGTCAATTCGTTCTTGCTGCCCGTGACGGATCCGGGCCAGACCGGACGTGATCTTCCGCGTGACGAACTCCAACCCGCGCAGGGGTGACTCGTGATTGAACAAAATGCCGGATGAGGCATGGATGCCGTGTGCCTCCCGATAATTGACGGCCATCGCGTGAGCGTACAGCTTGGCCGCGGCATAAGGGCTGCGCGGATAAAATGGCGTTCGCTCGGTCTGCGGCGTTTCCAGCGCTTTCCCGAACATCTCGGAGGTGGACGCCTGATAAAAATGGATGGCCGGGTTCACGACACGGATGGCCTCCAAGACTCGCACGGCGCCCAACGCATTGACGTCGCCGGTGAAAAGCGGCTGGTCAAATGACGAGGTCACAAAACTTTGAGCCGCGAGATTGTATATCTCGTCCGGTCTGACGAGTTCCAGGGTGCGCAGTATGTTGCTGAACTCCAGGAGCTCGAAGGGTACAAGTTTGACGTCCCGCGCGACGCCCAACTCGTTGAGCCGCCACAGGTTGATGGACGATCCTCGCCGGTAGGCCCCGTGCACTTCGTAGCCCTTTTCAAGCAAGAACCGAGAGAGGTAAGCCGAATCCTGCCCGGTGATACCGGTAATCAGCGCGCGTCTGGCCATGCCTCACCCCTTCGCAGGCGCGGCGTCGGCGTTGCCGCGGTCAGAGCCGCACCCGCTGGACGGCGGCGCCGAGGCTGCGCAGCTTCTCTTCCAGGCTCTCGTAGCCGCGATCCAGGTGTTCGATGTTCGTGATCTCGGTGGTCCCCGTCGCGGTGAGCGCGGCGATGACGACCGCGGCGCCGGCCCGGATGTCGACCGCCTCGACGGCCGCGCCGGTCAGCTGCGGCACGCCGGTAATGATGGCCGTGTCCCCGTCGACGCGCAGCTCGGCCCCCATTCGGCGCAACTCCGCCGTGTATTGGAACCGGTTGTCGAAGACCGTCTCGCGGATCGCGCTCTGCCCCGGGACGGTCGCGAGCATCGCGGCGCACTGCGGATGATAGTCCGTCGCGAACCCGGGATACGGCGCGGTGTCGATCTCGATCGGGCGCAGCTCGCGCTCCACGCGCACCCGGGCGCCGAGGGGATCCGAGTCGACGATCACGCCGGCCTCCGCCAGCTTCGTCAGCAGCGCCGTGACGTGCTCCGAAATCAACCCCTCCACCACGATGTCCCCGTGGGTCGCCGCGGCGGCGATCAGGTACGTTCCCGCCTCGATGCGGTCGGGAATGATCGCGTGGGTCGCGCCGCGCAGATCCGGGGTGCCCTCGATCGTCACGGTGCTGGTGCCGGCCCCGCGCACCCGCGCGCCGAGCAGCGACAGGAACACCGCCGTGTCGACGACCTCGGGCTCGCGCGCCGCGTTCTGTAAGACCGTGGTGCCGCGCGTGCGGGACGCCGCAAGCATCAAGTTGATCGTGGTGCCAACGCTGCTCCGCGGCACGTAGAACGTCGCGGGGGCGAGCCGGCGGGCCTCGGCCTTGAGATACCCGTGTTCGGTGACCACCCGCGCACCGAGCGTCTCGAACCCGCGCATGTGAAAGTCCACCGGCCGGGTGCCAAAATCGTCGCCGCCCGGCAGCGGGACTTCCGCCCGTCCGAGCCGCGCCAGCAGCACGCCGGCCGCGTAGTACGATGCCCGCATCTGCCGGCACAGATCGTACGGCGCCACGTGGGTGGTGATCTCTCGCGCGTCCACCTCGAGCCGCCCGGAGCGCGTAAACTCCACCCGCATCCCGAGCGCGCGCAGAATACCGAGGAGGGTGAAAACATCACGGCAGCGGGGGACATTTTCGATCGTGGAGCGGTCCGCCGCCGTGGCCGCGGCCGCGATGACCGCGAGGGAGCTGTTCTTCGCGCCGGCAACGCGCAGGCGTCCGCGCAGCGGCCGGCCGCCCTCGATCAGCAGGCGCTCGATTCTGGTGTCTTGAGCGGCCTCAACGCTGGCCAGCGGTCTTCCCCCCCAGTTTGGTCTCCACGTAACTCAGGACCAGCTCTTCCAGCAAGCGGCCCCGATCGATCTGCCGGATCAGCGTGCGGGCATCCCGGTGGCTGGTAATATAGGTGGGATCGCCAGACACCAGGTACCCGACAATCTGGTCGGTCGGGTTGTACCCCCGCTCCCGCAGCGCGTCGAAGACGTAGCGCAGAACTTCCCCCACGTCCCGCATATGATGGGCGCCGACCTGGAAGACCCCCGTCTTTTCATGTTCCCCCATGCGTCACCCCTGAGACCGCCGCCGAGGCGGCCGGCCGGATGGCGAGATGGACCGCCGTAACGCCTGAGCCGAAATTCCGGTACTGGACGCCCTCGAAGCCCGCGTGCTGCAGCAGAGCGCGGAAGGCTTCCTGATCGGGCCACGCCCGGACCGACGTGGGGAGATACAGGTACGCGTCGGGATGGCGGGACGCCAGCCGTCCCACCCACGGCATGAGGGTAAACGAGTAGAAGTCGTACAGCCGGCGGATCGCGGGGTTGCGGGGCCGGCTGAACTCGAGGACCGCGAGGCGGCCTCCGGGAGTCAGCACCCGGTGCAACTCCCGCAAGGCGGTCTCGGGCCGGCCGACGTTCCGGATGCCGAAACCGACCGTCGCGGCGTCGAAGCGGCCGGCCGCGGCCGGGAGGGCCTGGGCGTCCCCAAGCACGAACCGGCAGATACCGTCGAGGCCGGCGGCCGCGGCGCGCCGGCGGGCGATCCGCAGCATCTCCAGGGTGAAGTCAACCCCCACCACCCGACCGCGCGGTCCCACCCGTCGCGCCAGCAACAGGGTGAGATCGCCCGTGCCGCAGCACACATCGATCGCCCGGCCTCCCGGCGGGGGGTCCGCGAGCGCCGCCGCGATGCGCTTCCACACCCGGTGGAGACCGGCGCTGATGAGCGTATTGGCGAGGTCGTAGCGGGGGGCGATCGCCCCGAACATCCGGCGCACGTAGCGTACCTTCTCCTCGGGGGACACGCCCCCGCGGCCAACGCTGGCGCCGGACAGGTCCGGCGAATCGATGGGCACGGAAAGACTGTTCGTGGGAGCGGGAACCATTCCTGGGCGCCGGCGCGACGGATCCAGGGGACGCGTCCTTAACCGAGCTTTGATCAGTCCATGCCGGCCGCCGCGCCCGCGATCAAAGGAATGCGGGCACCAAAAGGGAACTCTCCACCCACTCGGCCCTTCGTGATCCGCGGTCGCGGAGGCGTCTGGGACGTCGACAGATCTCGTGGGGGGTGGGATGCAATGAAGGTGCGCGGGCGGTGGGTGGCGCTCGGCCTGGCGCTCGTCGTCGGGATCGCTCTCATGCCCGGAGCGGTCGGGGCACAGTCCTCGGTCACACTCGTCTTCAACTATCCGGTCGGGGTCGCCGGTCCTCTCAATCAATTGATGACGGCGATGGTCAACGACTTCAATGACGGGCACCCGGCGATCAAGGTCGTGCCCGCATTCGCGGGCAACTACGTGCAGGCCACCGCCGCGGTCATCGCTTCGACCCTCGGCGGACGCGCGCCGGCGTTGTTTGTGCTGGACACGCCGGAGGTCTTCTCCCTCCTCGACCAGCACGCCATCATCCCGCTCGACAGTCTCGTCGCGGAGAACTCGGACAAGGCGTGGATGCATGACTTCTACGACAAGCTGCTGCTCAACAACGTGATCAACGGACACGTCTACAGCATTCCGTGGCAACGCAGCACGCCGATCATGTTCTATAACACAGACCTGTTTCGCCAGGCCGGGCTCGATCCCAACCGGCCGCCGACGACCTGGGCGCAGCTCGTCACAGACGCCCAGAAGCTGACGGTCCGCGACGCGAGCGGCCGCGTCACGCAGTGGGGGGTCGAAGCACCCGTCGTGGACACCTCGCCGTGGGTCTTCCAGGGCTTCCTCATCGAGGCCGGCGCCAATTATTTCGACACCACGGCGGGGAAGTGGGTGAAGTACAACTCGCCGCAGGCGGTTCGCGCGCTGCAATTCATCCTGGACCTGCAGAACAAGTACAAAGTCGCTCCGCCCGGCCCCTCGGGGAAGCCGTTCTGGGACCAGGTACCGCAGGACTTTATTCAGCGGCGGACGGCGATCATCTACACGACCACGGGCGGCATGACGTTCATCCGCAAGAATGCGAAGTTCGCATGGAACGCCGCGTTCATGCCCGCGGACATCCAGTACGGGGCGCCCACCGGCGGGGGCAGCTTCTACATCTCCGGGAAGGTGCCGCCGGATCAGGTGAAGGCCGCGTGGGCGTTCATCCAGTGGATGACCGAGCCGGCACAGGCGGCGCGCTGGAGCATCGGAACCGGGTACGTTCCGATCCGGAAATCCGAGCTCAGGGTGCCGATGTTCGCCGACTATCTCAAGCAGGTACCGCAGGCCCTCGTGGCGACCCGGCAGCTCGCGGTCGCCGGCGAGCAGATGACCATCCACGACCAGGACGAAGTGCAGCAGTTCCTGGTCACCGCCGTCCAGGCCGCCCAGTCGGGACGGCTCAGCGTCCAGGCGGCGCTGGACCAGGCGCAGAGCCAGGCGGATGCCGCCCTCCAGAAGTACCGGTGAGGTAACCTCTCGAGCGGCACGATAACGAACAGCACCCAGGACGCCGGGAAGGCGGGCCGCCCCGCGGCCGCCCTCCCGGCGTCCCTTCGGTAGTCTCTCCGGGCCCGATGTCGCTCGCTTCCCGCGTCCGGCACGCGCCGGCGACCGCACGACTCAGACGTGCGCGGTCCCGCCCGCGCCTCCGGCCGTACGCGTTCCTCCTGCCCTCGTTTGCGTTTCTCGCTACGTTCACCTACTATCCGGTCCTCTCATCCCTCGAGATGAGCCTGTTCCGCAGCACGGGTGCGCAGGGCCAGCGGTTCGTCGGCATCGCCAATTACGCGCAACTGGCGGCCGATCCCATCTTCCGCCAGGTTGTGCGAAACAGCGCGGAGTACTTGGTCGGCACGGTTCCGGTGACGGTGGCGCTCGCGCTCGCGCTGGCACTGCTCCTGAACCGCACCGGCGTCCTGACCACGGCGTTCCGGACCGCGTTTTTCTATCCCACGCTCCTCCCGCTCGTCGGCGCCGCGGCGATTTGGTTGTTCGTCTATACGCCGGGCTACGGCCTCGCCGACGTCTATCTCCGGGGGCTCATCGGCGGCGGCGTCAACTGGCTCGAGGACCCGTCCGCGGCGCTCCCGGCGGTGATGATCGTCACCATCTGGAAGAACGCGGGGTACTACATGCTCTTCTACCTCGCCGGGCTGCAGACCGTGCCGGGCGAATTGTACGAGGCCGCACGCCTGGAAGGCGCCTCGGCGTGGCAGCAGTTCCGGGCCATCACCTTCCCGCTGCTGGCGCCGACGACCCTGTTCGTGCTGGTGATCGCCAGCATCAACGCGTTCCAGGCCGTCGACCAGATCTGGCTCATGACGGGCGGCGGACCGGACAACACGACCAACCTGCTGCTCTTCTACGTCTATCAGACCGCGTTCATGTTCTTCGACTTTCACAAAGCCGCGACGCTCACTATTTTCCTCCTCGTCGTCCTCGCCGCGATCAGCTCGCTCAGCTTCAGATTTCTCGAGCGGCGCATCTACTACGAGGTATGAACGTGACCCCGCGGACGGCAGGGCGCATCACGGCCAGTCTGTGGGCCCTCGGCGTCGGCGCGATCGCGTTCATCTGGGTGTTTCCGCTTCTGTGGGTGATCGCGACCTCGGTGCGCGCCACGGGACAGTTCGGCGGCCAGGTCGCCTCGCTCTGGGTACCCCACCCCACCTTCGCCAACTTCCAAGAGGCGTGGTCCGACGCGCCGTTCCTCCGACTCTACTACAATACCGCCGTCGTGGTGTTCGGGATCCTGGGCGTGCAGCTCGTCACCACGACGCTGGCAGCCTACGCATTTGCGCGCCTGGAATTCTGGGGCCGGGACGTCCTGTTCCGGATTTTCCTCCTGCAACTCATGATCGCGGCGTCGGCGCTGATCCTGCCCAACTTTATCACGGTGCGCACGCTGGGTCTCATCAACACCCGCCTCGGGGTGATGATCCCATACTTCGCGTCGGCCTTCGGCACGTTCTTGCTGCGGCAGGCGTTCCGGGGCGTTCCGCAGGAACTCGAGGACGCTGCGGCGATGGACGGGTGCAGTGATCTGCAAAAGATCTGGCACGTCTTCGTGCCGCTCGCGCGTCCCACCCTGGTGGCGTTCTCGATCGTGAGCGTGGTGTACCACTACAACGAGTTCCTCTGGCCGCTCATCATCACGGAGACGAATCAGGCGCGGACGGTCACCGTCGGCCTGGCGTCCTTCACGCAGTCGGCCGAATCGGGCGCCCAGTGGAACCTGATCGCCGCCGGGACGGTGATCGTGATCCTGCCGCTGCTCGTGCTCTTCATTGTCTTCCAGCGGCGCTTCGTCGAGAGTTTCATGTACTCGGGCCTCAAGGGTTGAGTGCGAACCGTGACCCTCGTCGCGGGCGCCACCCTCCGTGGACGGCGGACCATCCCATGGAATGGGGCGAGGCCGCCGGCTACACCGCCTTGCTCTTCGGTTTGTCCGTGTTGCGCTACCGCCTGTGGTATGCATGGGGTCTCGACCTCGCCCTGTACGGGCAGGGTCTCTGGCTGCTCACCCACCGGGGCATCAGCGCCGTCTCTTCCTTTACGGGCCATCCGATTCTCGCCAACTCCGCGAACTACATCCTCTTGCCGCTCGCCCCACTCTACAACCTTGGGGGAGTATACGTGCTCTTGTTGGTCCAGGCGTGCGCGTACGGCCTCGGCTATGTGTTCATTCGCGGTATCGCGCGCGAACTCGGAGTCGGAGATGGCTGGGCCCACCTGACCGGCATCGTCTACTTCGCGTATCCTACGATTCTGGCCGCAAACATCTCCGATTTCCACCCCGATGCGCTCGGCGTCCCCATACTGTTTGGGCTCGCGTTGGCGGCGTGCAAGGGGCATCGGGTGGCGTACGGGACGCTGCTGGCGGCGGCGTTGCTGGTCAAAGATACCGTGCCGATCGTGCTGTTAGGCTTGAGCGTCGCGCTTCTCTTGCAGGGCAGAGCGGCGTGGAGCGCGCTCACGGGCGTCATCGGCTTGACCAGCGGCTATCTGGACGTCGAAGTGATCATTCCCGCAGTCCAGCACGCGCCGTTGGTACACTGGCAGCCCTACTACGGCTCCCTGGGCGCCACGCCGTTGCAGGGTGTCGCTACCCTGGCGCATCATCCGGCGTTGCTGTTCGCTTGGGCCGCCCGCGTGGGGGCGTGGGCGTCTCTGGGTTTCCTTCTCGGGCCATTTGCGACGCTCGCGGTTCTTCCCCGAGCACGAATCATCAATTCATGGTGGCTTCCAGGGCTGGCTCTGTGCGAGGCAAACCTCTTGTCACCAGAGCCATTGCTCTCGAACCCGTTCAACGAAATGTACGTTCTCGCCGTTCCATTTTTCTTTGTCGCAACCCTCGCGGGTCTCAGGCGAGTGCGCCCGTCGCTGAGCCATGTGCCTGCCGTGCGGGGAGCCGTCCTCGCTCCCGTAGCCGTGTTTCTAACCCTCTATGTGTGGGTGGGGGCATACGGGTATCTGCGAAGCGGTCATCCGCCGAGCCCGAGCGCGGCGGCGGCCGCGATCGCAGCGGTCCCACGGAGCGCTCCCGTGTTGGCGCAAGATATCGTCATCGCGCATGTGCCGCCCCGGCCACAAATGTGGGCGACGCCGGTCCTCCTGGACGGCGTCGACCTGCCCGAGGGGACCTACGTGATCCTCGACCCGTCCCTGACGATGGCAGAACTTATCCCGCAGTCGCTCCTCGAGCAGCTTCTGTCGCAGCTGGCGAACGATGGGCAGGCCCAGATGACCTTTTCGCAAGACCACGTGATCGTGTACCGGTTGCTGCGTCCACTCAGATTCTCACCGGCGCATGCGCCCAAGTAGCCGACGCTGAAGGCTTCGTGGCGGCACCAGGGTGGTGGCACCTACACTTCTCGAAGGAGGTCCGGGGGCTCGTTCTCTTTCGTTTCACGCGAAAGCCGAGCAGGATGAGTGTGTGATCTCAGTACTAGTGCCGACGTTGAACGAGCGACGGGGTCCGCCCGAGCTCGTCAGGCGCGTGGCGGAAGCCCTCGATCCTCTCGGGCCCTGGGAGATCCTGTTCATCGATGACTCGGACCCGACGGACGAGGCGTCGCGCGGGCTTCGGGACCTCGCCGACGGCCTGCGGGTGCGCTACCTCGCCGGCCCGGGCACCGGGCTCGCCGCCGCCGTTGTCGAAGGGCTTCGCCGGTCCCGCGGTGACCTCTGCGTCGTGATGGACGCGGACCTGCAGCACCCCCCGGAATTGCTCCCGGCCCTCGTGGCCGCGCTCGATCGGGGACACGACGTCGCCGTAGCCAGTCGCTTTGCAAACGGTGGTTCGGAGAGGCTCTCGGCACTCCGGCAGGTGAACGCGCAGGGCGCGCGGATGCTGGCGCGGGTGGTGCTCGTCGAGGCGCGGCGGACGGCGGACCCGATGTCCGGCTTCTTCGCCGTCCGGAAGCCGGCAGTGCCCGTCGCAGCACTCGCGCCGCGGGGCTGGAAGATCCTGCTGGAGATCCTGGTGCGTGGCAATCTCGCGCGGGTGGCCGATGTCCCGTACGCATTCGGCCTCCGCGCGGGTGATGAGAGCAAACTCACCTGGCGGACGCAGGTCGCGTTCCTGCGGCATCTGCTCGCGCTGTTTCTGGCCAGCGCCCCCAGCCAGCGTCTCGCGCGCTTCGCGCTCTCCGGACTCGGCGGCGTCGCGCTCAACATGTTGACGTACACGGTCCTCGTCGGGCGGGACGGGTGGCCGCCGCTTGCGGCCGGCCTCGTCGCGCGGCACGTGCCGATGCCGCTGACCTTCCTTCCGGCGCAGTGGTGGACGTGGTCCGACCGCGCCGCCGGCGCGCCGTGGCCCCGGCTGGGCCGGTTCCTCGCCGTCTCCGAGGCCGGCACGGTGATCAACATGGCCGTTATCGTGGTGTTCCAATATCTGGGCCGGCGGATTGCGCCCTGGGATAACCTGATCGGGATTCTGGCGGCGTTCGCCTTCGCCTATCTCCTCAACGACCGGTGGACGTTCGTGCCGATGGAAAAGGCGGTGCGTGTGGAAGGCGCGGGAGACTAGCCGATAGGCTCCCAAGCATACGGACCGGGCGTGCTATAATCTGCTCGCGGGCCCGTAGCTCAACGGCAGAGCATCCGGCTCATAACCGGCGGATCTAGGTTCGATCCCTGGCGGGCCCACCAACGAGCCGTCGCACCCCTCCGGCCAGATTCCAGACAACGTAACGGGTATTATGGACGAGCAACGCTGCAACCCGAGCAGCAGGCTCGCGGGTCAGGTGGGGCAGAGCCCCACGCACCCGCCGGATTGACGGTGACGCCGGGCAAATAATTCTAGTAGAATTATCGTACTGGTGGCGGACTCTCGCTCATGCAAGATCCCGCGAACGATCTCATTGGACCGCTGAAGCTGCGGGTCGGCCAAGCCGCGCGGCTGACGAAGACCGTTACCGACGACGACCTGCGCCTCTTTGCGGAGATCACCGGGGATTACAATCCGCTGCATTTTTCCGACGATTTCGCCGCGCGGACACGGTTCGGCCGCCGGGTCGCGCAGGGCGGGATCGCGGCCGGCCTCTTGAATGCCTTGGTCGCGATGAACCTCCCCGGCCCGGGTACCGTGTTCATGAGTCAATCCCTGAATTATCGCCGTCCCGTATACGTCGGCGATACGCTGACCGCCGCGGTGGAGGTTCGGGCTCTCAAGGCGGACAAACCCGTCTGCCACCTGGCCTTCGTGGTGACCAACCAGGACGGCCAGACCGTGTTGGACGCCGAGGCGTGGACCTACACTCTGCGGCCCGACTTGGAGCAGCCGTAATCAGCGCCCGGACTGCGCTTCGGCGAGGGCTTGGGCGAGCGTCTGCACGACGGTGACGTTGACCGCGTTCCCAAGCGCATCGAGCACGGCCTTGAGCGGGTGGTGCCACGGCACCACGACGACGAGCCGCCGCCGGCTGATCTCCAGCCGCCGATTGAACCGCAGCAGCATGTGCATCCCCTGGCTGTCGAAGTAGGCGCTGCCCCCCAGCGACACCACTACGGTCCGCTGTTCCGTCCGGGACGCCTGCTCCAACGCCGTCTGCAGCATGTGCGCGTTGCTCAAATCGACGTCGCCGGCCACTTCGACCACGGGAATGCCGTTCACCCGGCCCACCTGGAACGGCCCCGTCTGGGCGACCGGTACGTCCGCCGGCATCCCGTCGGGTGCCGGCGCCTCCCCCGCCCCGCTCGCGACGGGACCGGTCCGCACCGCGCCGCGGACCCCGTCCGGCACCGGCTCCGCCGACGCACGCGCCTCGTCCGGGCGCTCGGCGAGCGACATCCCGAGCCGCACCAGCGTCCCCGACGGTGAGCGGTCGATATCGACCGTGTCCATCATGGCCCGCATCGTCGGAATTCCGTATCCCCGTCCTTCGTCCGGCCGCGGAGCCCGCCACTGCCCCTCGTCCTCCACCTCCACCCGCAGCCACGCTCCCTCTTGCCACGCCCGCACGCGCACCGTCCCGACGCTCGCCCCGTACGCGTGCGCCACCACGTTGGTCATCGCTTCGCTCAGCGCCACCCCGGCCCGCCGCCCCTGACCGTCCGTCAAGCCCAGCCGCGCCGCAAACTGCCGCAGCGCCTCCCGCGCCAGCCGCACGCTCCGCGGCTCCGCCCGAAACGCCAACTCCAGCCGGTCTGCCGGCACCGCCTGCACCGCCACCGTGATCACCGCGATGTCATCCGTCGCCGGCCGCCCCTGCAACATCCCCTCCAAAATCCGATGCGCGTGGTCTGTCCCCCCCTCCCGCGCCGCCGCGCGCACGGCGCGGTGCAGCGCGGCTTCCTCCCCGGGGATGTCCCGCGCCGTCTCCACCAGCCCGTCCGTGTAGAGCACCAGCAACGCGCCCAGCGGCAGCGAGAGGCGCCGCGTCGTCCGCGGTATGTAGCCGTCGATCCCGAGCGGCCCTTCGCCGGGCGGCATCGCCTCGATCGCCCCCTCGTTCGTGCACAGCAACCCGAACGGATGCCCCGCCGCCGCGTACGTGAACGCCAGCTCCACCGGATCGAACACCCCGAAAATCGCCGTCGCCATCGCTTCCGTGTCCGCCCCCATTGCCAGCAGCTCGTGCGCGCGGTCCAGCACTGCCGCCGGCTCGGCCTCCGCCATCGCCGCCGTCCACATTGCCTGCCGCAACTGCCCCATCACGACTGCCGCCGTCAGGCCGCGGCCCACCACGTCTCCGATCGACAGCGCCACCCGCCCCTCGTGCAACTGGAACACGTCGTACCAGTCCCCGCCGACCCACGCTTCCTGCGTACCGGGCAGATACGCTGCGTCGACCTGCGCCCCCGGCACCTGTGGAATGCCCCCGGGCAGGAACGCACGCTGCAGCGTGGCCGCCGCCTGCCGCTCCCGGTCGTACAGCTGCGCCCGCTCCAGCGCCTGGGCGCAGACGCCGGCGAGCGCCAGCATGAACTCGCGTTCCTCCGGCGTGTGGGAATGGAGCGTGGTGAACGCAAAGAACGCGACGCCGATGGCGCGTTCCCCGATCATCAAGGGGATCGCGGCCTGGGCCACGATCTGAAACGCCTGCCAGACGCGCTGCAACCGCTGGTCCTGCGTCTCACCGTCGTCGAGGAAGATCGGCGCGCCGCTCCGGACGGCATCCGCGATGAGCGCCGGCGTCGACAGAGGCACGCGGCTCCATTTCTCCACCAGCGCGTTGTCGAACCCGACGTCGCAGACCGCCCTGAGAGCCGCGCGGTCCGGGGTGACGAGCGCCAGGCCGCCGGCCCGCGCGCCGAGAATTTGCATCCCATGCTCGACCGCGACGCGCGCCACATCCTCCGTCCCGACCGCCCGGGCAAGCGCCGCGGTCACCGCCTGGAGCCGGGCCGCGCGGCCGAGCGCCTGGTCCGCCTGCCGGCGGGCCACGCGCTCGGCGCGGTAGAGCCGCTGCCGCTCCGCGACGACGGCCGAGACCGGCAGCGCCACCAGCATCATGATCCCCAGGAAGACCCGGAGCAAGAGGAGCGACTCGTTCGGCCCGGCCCCCACGAGCGGGCCCCGGCCGTTGGCGGTCCCCCAGATCGCGATCGCGGACAGCAGGACGACGACGGTCACCGCTTCTCGCGGATCGAACCGGAACGCCGCCCAGACGACGAAGGGCACGACCGCGTACGCGAAATTGAACCGGCCGTCGAACACGCCCCACGCGACCGCCACGAATACGGCCAGAAACAGCACGCGCTCGCCGAGCGCCCAGGCGTTCCAGCGGGGCAACGGCAGCCGGCTCCACAGCACAATGAGCGGCGTGACGACGAGGACGCCGGTTGCGTCGCCGAGCCACCACGTCAGCCAGACGGGCCCATGGCCGGTCCAGGCGGCTAGGCCGCTCGCAGCGAGGCTCGCGACGCCGACGGTTGGGCTGACGGTCGTGCTGAGTACTGCCGCGACAAACGCAAACATGAAGACGTCCGCCGGCCGGTCGAAGGCGTCGGCGCCGTTAGCGAAGCGGCGCACGAGGTAGGCGCCGGCGATCCCCTCCAGAGTGTTGCCCGTCGCGACGCCGAGGGACGTCCACACCGTTCCGATCACGGTCAGATTGACGAGGAAGGCGCCGAGGAAAATGCCAGGCCAGGCATAGTACCCTGCGAGGAGGAAGACGGCGAGCGCGATCCCGCTGGATGGCCACAGCGCCGCGGCATTCGGATAGATGACGGCGAGGCGCAGACCCACTTCCGCCGCCAGCAGGTACGCTACGGCCGCGAGCACGGTGATAGTAATTTGGCGCCGCCACTTGAGCGGCCACACAGGCTGTCCCACGCGCGCTGGGCCCCCTATCTGGGCACCGAGGTCGCCCAGCCCCCCCGAATCCCATCCGAACCTACGCCAGCGGTTAAATACCGGCTCTTAGGGGAAGTTCCTCCCGCGCGCGGATCGTCACACGTTGGCCGAGCGTTCGTCACCCGGCACGGCGCACTCTGCGTCGCCGAG
Organism: bacterium; assembly: GCA_035945995.1. Taxonomy (NCBI): domain Bacteria; species bacterium. Next base: position 2,778 of record DASYZR010000033.1, on the reverse strand, counting down.
ATGGCACGCCCGGGGATCGGGAATGATCTTGCGATTCTCCGCGAGGTAGCGGTAGGCTCGGTTGCCCCAACCCGACCACGCGATCGCGGCGAGCAGCGGCCGCGAAGGCCAGAGGAGCGGGAGATGCCCGGCGAGCGCCCGGACGGCGTCGAACCCGCCGGCGACGGTGCCGGTCCGGAGGTCGGCCAGTTTCATCTCCGTCTCCAGATCCGGGAGCGTGAGGCCGGCCGGAAGGGCGGTTGCCGGATCGCGAAACGAGACGATCTCCAGCCGTCCGCGCCAGTCGAGCCTGGCCAGCGCCCGCGCCGTCGCGCGGCACGTCGGGCAGAAGCCGTCGATGTAGAGCCGCGCCACGGGAGCGCGCGCGACTCCGCGGACCCGCGCCCCGATCCACCGCCGCAAGGTGGCGTACTCCCCGTCGGTGATGAGGAACAGGTCCATGCCGATCATGAGCCCCCCGAATGCCCAAAGCCCCATGAGGACCGCGGTGAGGAAATGGAAGAGCATCCCCCAGACCAGCCAGGAAACCCTGAACGGTGAGAGGATCGCCACAGGGAACAAGATCGGATAGATGACCGAGATGAACGTGCCGGTGGCGACGATCCACGGGAACTGGACGAGATGGTGCAGCAGCGGCGAGGAGAAGAGCTCCGATTGGCTGCCGTAATACAGCGCGGTGCCATGCTGCCATTGCTCTCCGAAGGCCTTGGCGAACCCGGCGATGAAATATAGGATGGCCACCTGCGCCGCGATCGCGAGCACCCCAACGTTGTGGAACCACACGCGGAGCGCCCCCGACCGGACCCGCACCCCCGGCGGCAGCGTCAAGAGCATGTACGCGAGCGCGAACCGGGCCAGGTCGTCGTCCCCCTGGGCGAAGGGGAGCCGCCAATACAGCAGGGAAAACCCGGCCAGCGCGAGACCTACGGAGAGGTAGAACTCCCGCCCGGCGACGAGGCCCAGGGCGCCGAGGCCGATCGCTACCAGCACGACGTGCGCGCCCGCGCTAGTTTGAAAAATCCGATCGAGGACCCCGCCGGCGCCCGGGCCGAACAGCGCGGCGAACGATTGTCCGGCCGCGACGCCGTGGGGTCCCCACAGCGCATCCGCAAGCGGCCAGTAGACCGTCACCTTGAAGAGCAGCGTGGCCGCGAGCAAGATCTGCATGATCCGCAGCCCCACCCGCTCGCGGGGTTCGTCGGCGAGCCATCCCCACCCGGCGCGGACGAGGCTCACGGTCGGACCTCCGACGCGGGCGCCGGCGACGGGGGTCTCGAGGGATCTCTGGCGTACACGCCGATCACGGTGTCACGGACCGAACGCCGCCCCGATCCCCGGTCGGGCCACGGTGTCGCAAACTCCTGCCGGATCTTGAGGGCCATCGCGTTGTATGTCGGCCCGGGGAAGCGGGCGTTCACAAATTCGGAGGCCAGACGCCAGAGATAGAGCGTGGCCCGCTCGCGTGCGCCCGCGTAGGACGCCTTGGCGTCCCGGCAGGCCTGCTCGCCTTCCTCCCGGCACGCGTACAGCGACGGGAACGTGGCGGGATCTCCCCCCAGGTAATCCGTCATCATCACGACGTGAAAGTGGCCCAAAGCCTCGTCGTACGAAAACGGCATACGCTGCCGGTGCTCCCACAGCGCACGAGTGAGATCGTACCACCCGGTCGCCGGCACGCCGAGCCGCGCCACGTCGGCGGACTCGGCCGGGGTCAGCGGGCGAACCATCAGCGACACGTTCGCCGACAGCGGATTGGGCGCGAACAACCCCCAGTCTTGCGAGAAATACTTGTCGGTGTAACGATCCAGCACCGGAGCCAGCGCCTGGCTGAGCGGATTCCGGTCGAGCACATACACGCCCGTCAACGCGAAATGGACAATCAGCCAGGCGAGGGCGATGACGCGGAGCACATTCGCCGCCCACGTGCCGATCCGAGACGTCATCCGGGGGCCAGAACCATGCCGAAGCACCTCGCCACGTGCTGTGAGGCTATCATCGCCCATCGTGTGCGTCAAGGTGAAGCCGTAGCGGAGGACGAGGGTGTGCGGCTACGACGAAAAGGCGACGCCGCGGCCGCCCGCCTGCTTGGCGCGGTACATCGCCTGGTCCACGGCCGCCAGCAGCGCATCCTCGGCTTCGCCGTCGTCCGGCATGCTGGCCACTCCGATGCTCACGCTCACCTGAATGTCATCCACGAAGGATATCTGCTCGAGACGCTGCCGCAATTTCTCGGCGACGCGGATGGCATTGGGCTTGGTGGTCCGCGGCAGCAGCAGCATGAACTCGTCTCCGCCGATCCGGGCCGGCAGGTCCCCGGTCGAGAGCGGAGTGCCGAACCGCCGGCCGAGGCTGATCTCTCTTCGCAGTTCGAATTCGACCGCCCGCCGGTTGGACAGCTGGGTCAATGCGTCCGTCATGGGCCAGCTCGTGGTTCTGGCGCTTGCGAACCAAGCGCTCCACATCTGCGGACCCGATCGCATGATTGCACCCGCATGTGACAAGGGCACGGGCCCGCGGCCCGTGCCCTCATCGACGCTGCTAGCGCGCGCGACCCGAAGTCTCTAGTGTTTCTCGAAACCGCCGCCGTTGTTGTTCTGGTCCGGCTTACCAGACTCACCGTGTTCGCCGCAACCCTTTTCGCATGTGCCGCCACCGGTCGTCGTGCCGCCACCGGTGGTCGTCGTGCCGCCACCGGTCGTCGTGCCGCCACCGGTCGTCGTCGTGCCGCCACCGGTCGTCGTCGTGCCGCCACCGGTCGTCGTCGTGCCGCCACCGGTC
>DASYZR010000032.1 GCA_035945995.1 bacterium | reverse complement strand
CAATCTCTGCTGGCCGGTTCTGGCTATGACGTCCGAGGACGCCGGGTTCGTGACCGTCACGGGCTACAGTTTCCGGGGGTATGATCGTGCCCTGGAGAACGCCCGGCGGTTCGCGTCGCCGTCCCGGTGACCACCGCAGTGCTGCAGGAGCCGCCCGTCATCCGTGTGATCCCACGGACGGCCCCTCCCTCCCTTCGCATCCGTCCTGCCCTTCCGCCACAGATCCGTAATCCGCGTAGCCCTGAGTGCGCGCCTTCGCGCGGAGAAGCTCAGCGATCTTCGTCTCCACGGAAGCGACCGATGATGGATCCCGAGACGACGTACCGTACGTTTATCAGCCACACCCAGCGGTGCCGTCAGTGCCGTACCGCCGGTGGAGAGTTGGCGGACGATGGCGCCCTCTGCCCGACCGGCCGCGCCCTTGCTCGCCAGTGGGGGAACGCCGAGATCAGGCAGGCGGCTGTTGAGCGGGAGGCAGAGCACGGGGCCGTTTTCATCGAGGGGGCGGAACCCGTATGAGTTCGATTGATCTCGGCAAGAAGTCTCGCGTCGTCATGAACCACTTCGGGCTCATTGCCACTTCTCGATCCCTGAAGAACAGGCGACCGAATAAGGTCACCGATGCCGTAGCTCTACTCCGAGACATGGTTGAGGATGCCCGGTGGAATATTACTTCTTCCTGGACAGCACACCGACGCACTGATCTGATATCCCGTTTATCCTTTAATCGGGATGAAGGTTTATAGGCGGTGTTCCAGCCGGCGGTCGACGAGATCGCGGACGCGATCCGGCGGCTCGCTGCGTCCTGACGCCCGTCAGCTCGGACGCCGCGGCGTGAGCCGCCAGCGGCCGTAGGCGACGAACACCGCGAGCAGCCCAACGACCACGGGGATCAGCGCGAGGATGCCTGCGCCCAGCTTCACGGAGAAGACCGTGGCGCCGATCATGATGATGACCAGTCCGGCGGCGGCGAGCGGCGTGAGGTGGGGTTGGATGCCCAGCAGCCACGGCAGCGTGACACCGATGGCCCCGAGCACCTCGACGACACCGAGCGGCCGGACGAACCACGCCGTCCCGGGCATCTGTTTCGTGAGTTCGGCGATCGGCGTGGTGAGTTTCATCGTGCCCGTGAACAGGAACACCAGCGTCAGCAGGAGCTGAGCAGCCCAGAGCGCCGCATTCATCCGTTTTATCGGACATTTCCAATTTGACACCTGAAGCCTCTTATCCACGCTTGGTTATGACCACGTGGGTCGCGTTTGGCGAGGACACGCATTCGGCGCATTGGTAGCCCATTTTCGGCATGTCGATATTCGTGAACAACGGCTCGCCCGATCCGAGAAGGATCGGCGAAATGGCGAGATGGAGATAGTCAATCAGTCCGGCGCGTAGAAACTGCCGGATCGTCGCAGCGCCTCCGCCGATGCGAATGTCTTTTCCGTCTACCGCGGCGCGGCCTGCTCTACGGCGGCGTCAATACCGTCGGTAACGAAATGGAAGGTGGTCCCGCCCGCCATCGAAATGGGCGCGCGCGGGTGGTGGGTCAGCACGAACACCGGAGTGTGGTACGGCGGATTCTCGCCCCACCACCCTTTCCAGTTCTCGTCGGGCCAGGCCCCTCGGACTGGTCCGAACATATTGCGGCCCATGATCAATGCTCCGATATTTTCGAAGCCGCGAGCGGCAAAGTCGTCGTCAATGCCGGTTGTTCCGCCGTCTTTTCCTCCCATGCGCTGAAACGTGCGAGTGGGGAACAGCCAATCGTGCAATGCCAGGCCGCCGATGCCGAGCGGATTCCCGGCGCTTTGACCCGGCCCGGCGCCGTACCCATCGACCGAAATTGCAAACCCGTGGACTCTCAGCTTTGGCATGAGCTCATTATGCCTCCCCTCACGGAATCTTGCGAATCAATGGGATTATCCAACAGCTGCTGCTGGATTGTACCGCCCCAAATCCCATCGTTCGAGAATGGTGCGCGCCACCTCATCGATTCCGGCGGCAGGCAGATGCACGCACTCCAACCCCGGCGGCGGCGGCTGTCCCACAAACACCGCGAGGCCGGCGGCCTGCAGCATCGGAATGTCACCCGCCGAATCACCGACGCCTGCCGTTCGCTCGCGCGGAATCGCCAGCGCGGCCGACAGTTCCCGAAGCCACATGGCCTTGTCCTTGGGCCACACGTGCTCAATACAACCGTCATCCTCGTGCGCGGTACCGAGCGTCCGGGTCACGCCCAATTTCGCCGCGCACCAGTCCACAGCAGCCTTCCAGGTGATCGACGCGATCGCTACCTCGATCGAGGCTTCGCGAAGCCGCACGATCCCCTCACGCACGCCTGGCGCCCACTCCACGGCGTTCAGCGATTCCAGCAATTGCTCGCGCGAGACCTCCGCATACCATCGCGCTATCTCGGCTCGCCCGCGCGCTATCCCCTCCTGATCGTCGGTCGACAGGCGCTCAAACTCACGCATCTCGTCGAGACGGCCGAGCGGCACAGCTAACACTTCGCAGACCGTCGGTCCGCGAAGCAGCGTCCCATCCAGATCGAACACCACGAGACCGCGTGGTTTCATTCGGCCAACGTCCTCAGCTGCCGGCTGTTTCCGGCGGGCGGGTGAGAAACAGCACCTCAGTTTATACCAATAGACCGGGATGCGCTGGCGATGGTCAGGTTGGTCGAGACTTTGGAAGGCCTGGCCCGAGTTGCTCCATAATGCGGCCGACTTGGGCTAACAAGCCCGATGGCTACCTTCTCGGCTCATACCGCATCGCCACCACCCCCGAGCCGAACTCCAGCCGGCTCACGAGCCTCAAGTCGACATGCTTCGATAGCCCCGCGAACAACGTCGGCCCGTGGCCCGCCAGCCTGGGCTGCACCACGAACTCGTACTCATCGATCAATCCAAGCTCCGCCAACGCCAGCGGGAGCTTCACGCCTCCCAAGGAGAACCTGGCCGGACGCGATATCCAACGCCGCGAACAACGTGGTCGTCCCGTGTCGGATGTAGTCGTGGGTGACCCCTTCGACATAGCCCAGCCCGCGCGGGAGGAGGGGCTGGGTGCGATCGAGGGCCTGAATCTGACTCTTCTCGTCGACGGCCAGCACGATGGCGTGGTCCGGCGGATTGAGGTAGAGCCCGACGATATCGCGGACCTTTTCGACGAAGAACGGGTCGGTGGACAGCTTGAAATGCTTTTGGCGATGGGGCTGAATCCCGAAGGCCGTCCAGACGCGATGG
>DASYZR010000031.1 GCA_035945995.1 bacterium | reverse complement strand
CCGAACCTCGTCCCGATCGACCGTCATCGCGGGTCGCGGATGGGCCACAAACTCCCGCCGCGGCCGCCGCGGCAGCTCCCGGCTCACCGGCAGGCCGGCCGCTCGCCACGCCGGCCACCCGCCGTCGAGCACGTACACCCGGTCGTGTCCAAGATAGCGGAGCATCCACCATAAACGCGGGGCCACCGCGGCCTGCGGTACGTCGTAGGCGACCACGGTGACGGCGCCGTCGACCCCGAGTGCGCCGAGCGTGCCGCAGAAGGCGTCCCAGTCCGGCAGCGGATGGCGGCCGCCGTGGGCGCGCACGGATCCGGAGAGATCGCGCTCCAAGTCGAGATAGGCTGCGCCCGGAACGTGGGCGTCGTCGTAGGCCGCGCGGCCGGCGTCGGGCCGCCCCAACTCGAACCGGCAGTCCACGGCCACCACCGCGGCGTCGGCGAGGCGCTGCGCGAGCCACTCGAGGTCGACAAGGTTCCGGCGCGCGATCATTGGCCTGTGAAGACTTCGGTGCGGCCATGCGCGCGTCCCGCCGCGCCTCCGCCCGGGAAGGAGCGAACGCGCCCCCGCGAAACCGAGAGGGCGGAGGGTGATGCGTGATGCGGCCGTGGTCGACTGAGCTTCGAGGAAGGTTCGACGAGGTCGTCTTCGACAGCGTGGCGCTCACGGGGAACCCGCTCGGGGACCCGGCGCGCCGTCCGCTCTGGGTGTATCTGCCGCCCGGCTACGACGCCGAGCCGGGCCGCCGCTACCCCGTCGTCTATCAGATCCAGGGGCTCACCGGGCAGCTCGACATGTGGCGCAACCGGTCGCCGCTCCGGAAGAACTTCCCCGAGCTCGCCGACGAGCTCTTCGCGAGCGGGGAGGCCCCGCCGTGCTTGGTGGTCTGGGTGGACTGCTGGACCTCGCTCGGCGGGAGCCAGTTCCTGGATTCGCCCGGGACGGGACGCTACCATACGTATCTCTGCGAGGAGATCGTCCCGTGGGTGGACGCGCGCTACCGCACGCTGGCACGGCGCGAGCACCGGGGCATCGCCGGCAAGTCGAGCGGCGGCTACGGGGCGATGGTGACCCCGATGCTCCGGCCCGACCTGTGGGGCGGCCTCGCCACGCACGCCGGGGACGCATTGTTCGAGACCTGTTACCTGCCTGACTTTCGCCGATCGGTCCGGGCGCTGCGCGATTCCTACCAAGGCTCGTTCGAGAAGTTCTGGGAGGACTTTCGTGGCCGCCCGGCGTTCTCAAAGGACGGCGACCAACATCTGCTCAACGATTGGTGCATGGCGGCCTGCTATTCCACGGATCCGGACGGCACCGTCCGGCTGCCATACGATCCGGCGACGGGCGGCCTGATCCCGGACGTCTGGGCGCGATGGCTGGCCTGGGATCCGGTCCGCATGGTCCCGCGCCACGCGGACGCGCTGCGGACGATGAGGGCGATCTACATCGACGCCGGGAAGCGGGATCAATTCTTCCTGGACCTCGGGGCGGAGGCGTTCCGCCGCGCGCTCGCCGCGGCGGGCGTCACCGATGTGTTCTTCGAGTTGTTCGACGCGACGCATTCGGCGATCGAGTACCGGTACCCGAAGAGCCTGCGGTACCTGGCCGAGCGTTTGACGCCGTAGCGTATGACGGCCGGGTCCTGGCACGGCATCTTCCCCTATCTCGTCTCCCCCCTCGACCGGTCCGGGCGCGTGGACGCCGGCGTGCTCGGCCGCCTCGTCGAGCACCTCATCGGACGCGGCGTGCACGGTCTGAGCCCGCTTGGAAGCACCGGCGAGTTTCCGTATCTCACGGTGCCGCAGCGGATCGCGGTCGTGCGCGCGGTTGTCGAGGCGGCGCGGGGCCGCGTGCCCGTTGTGCCCGGGGTGGCGGCGTACGGCACCCAGGACGCGATCGAGCAGATTCGGCTGGTCCTCGACGCGGGCGCGGACGGCGTCGTGCTGATCCTGCAACAGTACTTCCCGCTCACGCCGGACGGCGTGGCCGGCTTCTTCGAAAGCGTGGCCGCCGCCGTGCCGTGCCCGATCTGCGTGTACACGAACCCGCGACTGCTCGGGTACGACCTGAGCCCCGATCAGATCGCGGCGCTCGCGGAGATCCCGAACGTCCGCTACCTCAAAGACGCCTCCGGCGAGACCGGACGGCTGCTGACGATCTTGAACCGGACCGGCGGCCGGATCGGCGTCTTCAGCGCGTCGGCCCACGTCCCGCTGCTGGTGTTCCACCTCGGCGGCGTGGGGTGGATGGCCGGACCGGCCTGCCTCGTGCCCGACGCGTGCGTCAAACTCTATGCGCTCGCGCGCGCCGGGCGGTGGGAGGATGCCGACCGGCTGCAGCGGCGGCTCTGGCCGGTCAACGAAGTTTTTCGGCGGCACGGTCTCGCGGCGTGCATCAAGGCCGGGTTGCGGATCCAAGGCTTCGAGGCGGGCGATCCGATCCCGCCGCAGCGGCCGCTCGGGCCGGCTGCGGTCGACGAAATCCGCGACGCCCTCCGGAGCGCGGACGGCTGAGCCGTTCGGGGAAAGGACCTGGGATGATCCGAACGGGCCTGATCGTACTGCTGGTCATGGCGGTCGCCGGCACCGCCGCGGCGGGGGTGCTTCCGGACCTCAGCACGCACAAGGACGTCCGGGCGGTGGTCGAGATCAAGGCGTCCGCCGATGAGGTGTGGCGCGTGCTGACCGATTTCCCCGCGTACGATATCTGGAACCCCTACATCTATCCCGCCTCCGGCGACGCCGTGGCGGGCCGGACGCTTGACCTCACCCTCCGGGGCGGCACGGTGATCCACTTCGCCCCGACCGTGCTGGTCGCGAAGCCCGGCCAGGAATTGACGTGGGCCGGCAAGATGCCGTTGGGCGCGGTGGAGCGCGTGCTGACGTTCGAAATTACGCCGCTCGAGCCGCACCGCTCGCGGCTGACCGCCACGGAACGGTTCCGGGGCATCGCGCTGCCGCTCGTCTCGGGCGTAACGGACGATGCCGCCTCCGGTCTCGCCGCCATGACCAGGGCGCTGCGGGAGCGCGCCGAACTGCTGGACTTCTCGCTGCCTGTCCCGCGGTAGGCGGGGCCTGTCCCGCGGTAGGCGGGGCCCGCCCCGCCTCGGTAAGACCTCGGCGCCGGGAGCCGCGCACGACGAAACTCGAAGCGGCGTTTACGCCGTCTCGAGCGCCACGTCGAACGCGGCCGCGTACCCTTGTCCTTCCTTCGCGACCTTGAGGACCAGTTTCGTTCCGCCGTCGCGGAAGATGCCGTCGTCGGCGTTCCGCATGGTGCGCCGGCCCTTGCCGGCGTAGGGCGGCCGCGCGTGCACGCGATCGGTGAGCGTGTCGTCGAAGTATAGCTGCGACGTGAATTCATGATGCGCCGAGGACGCGGACGCGGTTCGAATCTTGAAGTGGACGTGGACCGTTCGGCCCTGATACCAGCCGGGATAGATGGTCAGGAATTCCGCGGTCCCGGCGGCGGTCGTCACCTGATAGCCGCGCAAGAATTTCTTGCCCCTGGTGTCGCCAAACAGCGGGTCTCGGGCGTCGGAGTAGACCCCGAGGGCGTCGCAATGCCACACGTCCACGGTTGCGCCCGCGAGCGGCCTGCACACGCTTCCGTTCAGCTCCGCGACGCGAAAGACCAACCGCAACGGGACCCCCTGCTTGACGGAGCCGTCGGTCGGATCTCGGCGAATGTCGGAGCGGCGCAGCTTTTCGTCCACGAAATATGGCCCCTGTGTCTGCTGAGGACGCACGACGCAGGACGGCCGCACGGCACCGGCCGCGTTGACGGTGTGCGATCCAACATGGCCGGACGCGGCGAGGAGCGCGGTGCCGGCGGCGGCGCCGGAGAAGAGCGTCAGGATCTCCCGGCGCGTCAAAACCCGTCCAACAGATCGATCGTCGTTCGTCATCGGCAGGCTTCTCCCGATCGGCCTTTTGTCCCGAGGCAAATTATGGTTCCATTATGCCGGGACATTGCAAAGATACCATAGGCCGCGTCAGAACCCGTACGTTCGCACCCAGGCCGGGACGACCCGAAACATCACGCGGTCCGGGGGCATCGCGTCGCCGCCCCACCGGCGTTCGAGATTCGGGTGGTACTTGTCCAGCAGCGCCCGGACGAGCCCGCGCCGCGCCGGCGAGTCCGGAATGAACTCCGCGCGGCCGCCGATGATCACGGCGCGCGCGTCCGCCCGCGTCCCCGATTCCGCGACCACGCAGACGCGGGGGTCGCGGCGAAGATTGCGGACCTTCTGCGTGCCGCGTTCGCTGATCATGGTCATGGCCGCGGCATCGTGCCAAAACCACATCGGGATCGCGAGCGGCGATCCATCGGCCTGAATCGTCGAGAGCACGACGACCTCCCTCGTCGCGAGAAATCGTTGGATGCGTTCGTCGCCGAACTGGATCACAGCCGCCTCCCCGCCCGCACTCGAGATCCTTACATCCGCCGCAGGCGCGGGTCGAGCGCGTCCCGCAGGCTGTCGCCCACGACGTTCAGCGCGAGCACCAGCGTGAGGATCGCCAGGCCGGGGAACGTCGCGATCCACCACTGGACCAGGTAGTCGCGCCCCGCGGCGATCATTGATCCCCACTCCGGAATCTGCGGCGGCGGGCCGAGCCCGAGGAAGCTCAGTGAGGCGAACGTGAGAATCGCGTGCCCGACGTCGAGTGTGCCGAGGATCACGATCGGCGAGACGATGTTCCGGAGAATGTGCCGACCGAACACCCGCAGCGTGGAGGCGCCCACGGCCCGCGCGGCTTCGACGTACTCGCGGCCCCGCACGGCGAGGACGAGGCCCCGCGCGAACCGCGCGTACGACGGCCACCACGCCACCATGATCGCGAGCACGGCGTTCCACACGCCGGCGCCGAGCGCGGCGGAGATGATCATCGCCAGGATGACCGTGGGGAACGCCAGCATGAGATCCGTCAGGCGCATGATCGCCTCGTCCACGATGCCACCGGCCACGCCGGCGACGCTGCCGACGACAGTCCCGAGCAGGACCGCGAGCGCGACCGCGGCGAGTCCCACCGGGATCGAGATGCGCGCCCCGTAGAGTACGCGGCTGAGCACGTCCCGGCCCAGCGGGTCGGTGCCGAGCCAGTGCGCCGGGCCGGGCGCGGCCAGGCGCCCGGCGATATCCTGCGCCAGCGGCGGCTCGGGCGCGAGCAGCGGCGCGGCCGCGGCGGCGACGAGCCACGCCGCGACGACCACGAGGGCGATCATCGCCAGCGGCGACCGCACGAACGGCCGCGGCAGGAATTGCGCGGGACGGCGGACGCCGGAACGTGGGGCGGCCGCCGCGGGGACCGCCATCGCGCTACCCCATCCGGATGCGCGGATCGGCGACCGCGTAGGCGACGTCGACGAGCAGGTTCGCGAAGACGTACACCGACGCGACAACGATGCCGACGCCCATGATCGCGGGAAAATCGAGCGACGTGGCGCTGCGGAACGCGTACGAGCCGAGCCCGGGCCAGGCGAAAACCGTCTCCGTGATGACGGCGCCCGAGAGGAGCCCACCGAAGCTCAATCCGATGATCGTGATCACCGGCAGCAGCGCGTTGCGCGCCGCGTGCCGCAGGGTGACGCGGAGGCCCGGGAGGCCCTTCGCGCGCGCGGTCCGCACGTAGTCCTCGCCGAGAACGTCGAGCATGCTGCCGCGCATCATGCGCGTGATCACCCCGATGCTGTAGGCGGAGAGCACGAGCGCCGGCAGCACGAGATGCGCGAGCGCGTCCCCGCCGACCTCCGGCTCGCCGGCCAGAAAGGCGTCGACCACGACGAACCCCGTCACCACGGGCGGGCGGCTCAGGCGCGGGTTGAGCTGGCCCGCCGACGGCGCCCACCCCAGCCACGCGTAGAAAACGAGGAGCGCCACGAGCCCCAGCCAGAACACCGGCATCGACACCCCGATCAGCGAGCCGCCCCGGCTGATCTGGTCGATCGGGGTATCGCGGCGGACGCCGGCGAGGATCCCGAGCGGGATCCCGACGGCCAGGCTGATCAGCATCGCCGCAAACGCGAGTTCCACGGTCGCCGGCAGATCCTGGCCGAGATCGGTGAGGACCGCCTGATGCGTCGAGATCGACATCCCCATGTCACCGCGCAGCAGGTTGCGGAGGTAGATCACGTACTGCACCGGCAGCGGCCGGTCGAGCCCCCATTGGTGGCGGAAGGTGGCGACGACCTCGGGATTCGCGGCCGCCTGCTCGCCGAGGTTGACGGCCACGGGATCCGCCGGAACGGCATGCGAGATCACGAACGTGAGGAGGGTGATCCCGACGAGCATCGCCGGCAGCAGCAGGACGCGCCGGGCGACGTACCGCGCCAGGTTCACCTCAGGTGGGCCGGACCGCGAAGAGATCGATCCCCCAGACGCTGTTGAAAGTCACGCCGCGCAGGTCCGCGCGGTAGCCCCACGGCAGCGCCGGCGTGAACAGCGGGACGTAGGGGCCGATCTCCAGGAGACGCCGCTGGATCTTCTGCAGCAGGGCGACCCGGGCCCGCGGGGTGCCTTCCTGCTCCGCCTGGTCGCCCCAGCGCGCCAACTCCCCGGCCGCAGGGCCTGCCGACGCCGGCCACTGCAGCCGCTTGCCCACGAGCCGGCCCGGCAGATACACGAGGAAGTCGGTCGCGTCGGGGTAGTCGGCGTAGTACCCTCCAAAGAGGGCCGGGGACCGGCCCGCGCGGTACTCGCCGAGGGCCACCGCCCCCGGCAGGCCGTTGAGATCCACGGTGATGCCCACCGCCGCGAGATCGGCCTGGAGCTTCTGCGCCATGAGGGCGTACTGGATGCCGAAGGACGTCTGGTCGCTCGCGTAGTTCATCCGGCCCCGCGGCGCCGCGACCCCCGACTCCCGGATCAAGGCCTTCGCCCGCTCCCGGTCGGTCCGGACCGCCTCGCGGGGATCGAGCGCCCCGGCGAGGTCGTTGGGGATCACTCCGGACATGCGCGTCGCGCCCGGCCCGGCGATCTTGAGGATGCCCTCGTAGTCGAGCGCGTAGCGGATCGCCTGGAGGATCTTCGGGTTGGCGAGCGCCCCGCTCAGCTCCGGGTTCATGTTCACCATCATGACGAACGAGGCGGCGATCTGAGTGTTCCTGATCGTCACGCCCGGCACGGCTCCCAGCGTCTGCGCGTTGGCGAGGCCGAGGCCGGTCGCGACGTCGAGATCGCCGCGCTCGAGCTGCAGCGCCTGGGTCGACGCTTCCGGAACGTTCTTGATGACCACGCGGGCGATCGGCGCCCGTCCGCGCCAGTGGCGCGGGTTGCGGACGAGCACGACCTCCTGGTTCGGAGTGTGGCTCTCGAGGACGTAGGCGCCGCTCCCGAGCGAGTGGGCGTTGAGATAGGCCTCGGCGTGATCGCGGTCTTTCGCGTCCGGCCCGGCGTCCGCGCCCTGCGCGGCCGCGGCCTTGCTGTCGACGATGCCGAGCGCCCCGTTCGACAGGATGGGGATGATCGAAGGCTGGGGCGCCTTGAGGCGCAGCACCACGGTATACAGGTCGGGCGCCGTCACGGCGTCGACGTTGTCGAGGAAGAAGGCGGGATTGCTCTTCAAGTTCATGACGCGCTCGAACGACCACTTGACGTCGGCCGACGTAAGCGGGTTCCCTCCCGCGAAGCGGACGTCGCGGCGCAGCGCGAACGTATGCAACCGGCCCCCGCCGGTGACCGTCCACGACGTCGCGAGGTGCGGCCGGGGATGCGAAAGGTCTTCCCCGTTGAGCGTCACCAGCGCGTCGTAAGCGGCGTGTGTGATCATCTCGCCGAGCGGCTCGAGCGTGTGGCCGGGGTCGAGGCTGCGGATCACGTAGCTCGGCGCGACCACGAGCGTGTCGCGGGGCGCGCCGGCGGCCGGTGCCGCGGCGGGGTGCGCTAGGCGGGACAAGGCGGCGGCGCCGGCCGCCGCCCCGAGCAGCGCCCGGCGGGTGAGCCGCGG
>DASYZR010000030.1 GCA_035945995.1 bacterium | reverse complement strand
CTCGGATACTGACCCGGCGTCGCGGTCGACGGCTGCGTGGCCGGCTGTGTGGCTGGTTGCGTGGCCGGCTGTGTGGCTGGTTGCGTGGCCGGCTGTGTGGCTGGTTGCGTGGCCGGCGGCGTGCTGTAGGTCTGCGCCATTGCGGCGCCGGCGAATGTGGCCGAGAGAATCATTACGCCGAGGACGACGATCCCAAATCTGCGCATACACCCCTCCCTGTTGTGTCGCCCAACCGATACTTCCTCGTCCTTCGCTTCTTGAACGCGGTGTTATGATTTGCTATCACAATCCGTCACGCCCGCCGGCATTTACCGGAGAATCATGTGCCCGGTCGCCGCGAGGATGAGCAGACCAAGGAGCAGGAAAATCATCTACTGTTCACCCCCTCCCGTGCCCTTCTCTTTGACTGCTCCTATTATTTCCCCGGGCGACGATGGGCCAAACGCCGGGCCCGCGCGCATCCCTGACGCCTTAACCGGCGGCCGGCTCGGGAAGGGGCAGGCGGACCGGGCGGCACTCCCGCACGGCGCGGTATGCGGCTTCGACCAGTTCGGTGGCCCGATAACCGTCGGTCGCGGATACAGCCGGGGGGCCGTTCCCCGAGGGCGGCGTCGATGAAGAGCCGGTCTTCGGCCACGTTCCCCCACTTCTGCACGAACGGCATCGCGGTGCAGCCGATCGCGTCGACCTGAACGCGGGCGCCCCCGGTGAACGCGGCGCGCTCGAACCTGACGAGCAGCACAAACGCGTCGGGCTCGGCGTACACGCTCCGGCGGGCCCACCCCTGGACCTCCGCCGCCTCCCCGAAGAGAAACCGCGCCATGTCGAACACGTGCACCGGCGTTTCACATGAGTAGCCCCCGGTCACCCCGGGATCGGCCGTCCAGGGAGGCTCACGCAGTTCGCTCCGATTGTGCTTCAGCTGCGCCGCGATCGGGCGCAGCCGCCCGGCGTCGATGAGCCCCCGCGCGAAGACGTAGACGTTGGCGAACCGCCGGTTGAAGCCGATCCGATAGGCGCCGCGCGCCTTCCGCCGCCCGGCGGATGCGCAGGGCGCCGTCGAGCGACGTGGCCATGGGTTTCTCGGAGAACACGTGGCGCCGTGCGCGAGGGCGGCCAGAACCGGCTCGACGTGATGCTGTTCGGAGTCGTCACGTAGACGGCGCCGGCGTCGAGGAGCGCCGCGAGATCCGGCAGGGCCTTCGTGCCGACCTCGCCGGCCAGGCGCTGCGCCGCGGCGGGGACCGTGTCGGCCACGCCCACCAGATCGACGCGGGGATCGGCCTTGAGGTTGAGCGCGTGCAGGCGCCCGATGAAGCCCGCGCCGACGACGCCGACCCTCACGGCCGTTTCATACCGCGGTGCGACCGCCGTCCACGGCGATGATCTGGCCGGTGATGTAGTCGGAGGCCGCCGAGGCGAGAAAGACCGCGACGCCCTTCAGGTCTCCCGGCCGCCCGATGCGGCCGAGGGGAATCTGCGCCTCCACGCGCTGCCGGTTCTGCGCCAGCAGCGCCTCCGTCATCCGCGTCTTGAAGAATCCGGGGGCGATGCCGTTGACGCACACGTTGTAGGGGGCCCATTTGACGGCCAGATCCCGCGTGAACGCCACGACCCCGCCCTTCGCCGTGCTGTAGCCGATGGTGTCCAGCACGTCGGGCGGGTTCCCGACGAGACCGGCGATCGACGCGACGTTGATGATCTTGCCGCAGCGGCGCTCGACCATGAGGCGCCCCACCGCCTGCGTAACCAGGAACGTCCCGGTGAGATTGGTGTCCAGCACCTGCCGCCACCGATCGAGCGGCATCTCCAGCACGGGCGCGCCCCACGTCACGCCGGCGTTGTTGACCAGGATGTCGACCTTGGCAAATCGCGCCACCACCTGCTCGAGCATCGCGCCGACCGCCTCCGGCCGGCTGATGTCGCAGGGGACCGCGAGGCACTCGATGCCGGCCGCGCGGAATGCCGCTTCCGCCGCGCGGAGCCACTCCACCCGGCGCGCGGCCAGCACCACCGAGGCCCCGGCCTCGCCGAGGGCTTCCGCGGCCTCCCGGCCGAGTCCGCGCGATCCGCCCGTCACGAGCGCGACGCGGCCGGAGAGGTCGAAGAGGTCCTGGATCCGCGCGGAAGATTCCGCCCGTGGTTCCGACATCGGGCGCTACGCGACGTACCCGCCCGCGTCCAGGAGGCGCCCGGCGATCCGTCGCCGCAGCCGGATCCCGTCCGGCGGCACGTCCGGCACGAGGCCGTGCAGGGCGGCGAGCGCACCCCGCAGCTCCTCACCCTCCTCCACCGCCGCGAGCACCTGGCGGCAGCGTCCCTCCATCCTGAAGAGGCCGTCGGCGAGCCCGGCCCGGACCAGATCGACCTTGGCGTCGGCGGCGGCGCCGCGGTCCAGCGCGCGGTGCGCCCGAAGCAGGCCGCTTTCCATCGCGAAGACGTCGATCACCAGATCGGCGATCCCGGCGAGGATTTCCTGCTCATCGCCGAGCCTGTCCCCGCATTTGGCGACGGCGCTCCCCGCCACGCGCAGGCAGGCCGCGCGTGCGGCCTCGACGTCGCGATGCGCTTCAGCGAGGACGCCCCCGGAGGTTTCCACACCCGGGAGGGACCGGCCCGCGGCGCTGCGGACGGCGGCCAGGAGCGGGAGACGGCCCCGCTGCGCCCGGCGCAGCAGCATCCCCGTGATCAGCAGACGGTTGATCTCGTTTGTCCCCTCGTAGATGCGGTTGATGCGGGCGTCGCGGTACGCCCGCGCGGCCGGGTAGTCTTCGATGAAGCCGTACCCGCCGAAGATCTGCACCGTTTCATCCGCCACGAAGCCCGCGGCTTCCGACCCGTATACTTTGGCGATCGCGCACTCGACCGCGTACTCCTCGAGGGCGGCGACCGCTCCGTCCGGTGCCGTCCCGGCCGCCCGTATGAGGCCGCCCGTCCGGTAGATCATGCTTTCGAGAAGATAGATCCGCACTGCCATGTCCGCCAGCTTCTGCTGGATGAGCCCGAAGGACGCGATGGAGCGGCCGAACTGCCGGCGCTCTTTGGCATAGGCCACGGCGTGGCGCAGCGCGCGCTTCGCGGCGCCGGCGCAGGCCGTGGCCAGCTTGAGACGCCCCATGTTAAGGATGTTGAGCGCGACCCGGTGCCCGCCACCGACTTCGCCGAGGACGTTGCCGGCGGGCACGCGCGCGTTGTCGAAGAACAGGCTGGCCGTGGAGGAGCCCCGGATGCCCATCTTGTGCTCCTCCGGGCCCACCTCGAGCCCGTCCGTGGCCCGATCGACGATGAAACCCGTGAAGCGCTCGCCGTCGACCTTGGCGTAGGTCGTAAAGACGTCGGCGAAGCCGGCATTGGTGATGAACTGCTTGGTCCCGGTGAGCCGGTACGCGTCCCCGTCTTCGGTCAGGACGGCGCGGGTCCGAGCGGCCAGGGCGTCGGAACCGGCCGTGGGTTCGGTGAGCGCATAGGCGCCGACGAGCTCCCCGGCGGCAAGGCCCGGCAGGTACCGCCGCTTCTGCGCCTCGGTGCCGAAATACACGATGGGCAGCGTGCCGATCACGGTATGCGCGCCGAACGACACCGCGAACGACCCGCGGCTCATGGTCTCCGCCACGAGCAGCGACGTGATGAGATCGAGCCCGCTCCCGCCGTACTCTTCGGAGACATCGACGGCGAGGAATCCGAGCGCACCGAGCCGCCGCAAAAGCTCCCGCATCAGCGGATAATTGTGCGTCTCGAGGTCCGCGGCCCGCGGCTCTACTTCCGCGTCGAGGAAGGCGGCGAGGCTCCGGGCGGCCAGCCGGTGTTCCTCGGAAAAGTCTTCGGGCGTAAATATCTCGGGCGCGCCGGACCGCGCGAGCAGGAAGCCGCCCCCCACGGTGTGCATGCCGATGCGTGTTCGGAGCTCGGGCGCGGCTACCCTTCCTCCCCAAGCACGGGCTGCCGGCCGCAGATTGCTGTCGCGCAACCCGCGCGTATCCTCTTCCCCCGACCGCGTCGTCTTGCAGGAACCTGAAAGGGGTATGTTGCACTACACCCGCTTGGATCGCGGGGCGCGCGGAACATGACCCTAACGGAAGGGAGCGTGGTGCGACAGTGGGCGGGAGCGATGCGGCCTTCGTCCAGACGCCGTTTGAGCTCTTCGAACACAACCCGCTCCCCATGTACGTCTATGACCTGGACACCCTGCGGCTCCTCGACGCGAACGCCGCCGCCGTCGCCCGATACGGTTACGCGCACGATGAATTTCTGGCGCTGCGCGTCACCGACATCTGGCCTCCCGAGAGCGCGCCTCGTCCGCCCGCCGGAGCGGCGCGCGGACACCGCACCCTGCAATCCTCCGGCGAGTGGCGCCATCGGTGCAAGGACGGCCGGGCCTTCGACGCGCGCGTCTTCACGCAGGCGCTCCTGTACGCGGGCCGACGCGCGACGCTGGCGGTGGTCCAGGACCTGACCGAGACCGCGGAGCGACGACGCGCCGAAGAGGCGCTCCGTCAGAACGAGCTGCTGTTCCGCGCGCTGACCGAGCACAGCCGGGGCGCCGAAGACACCGTCCGCCGCCGGGCCGCGGACCTCGAAGCGCTGCACGGAATTGCCAAAGCGCTCCGGGAGGCCCGGTCGCTCGGGGAGATGTATCGCGCGCTCGTCGAGCGAAGCATGACGCTCTTCGGGGCCGCCCATGGAGCGCTCGCCCTGCTCAACCCGGACCGGACTATGTTCACGCGGGTGTACACGACGGGGATCGCCGACGAAGTGACGGGATCGACGTTTCCGGTCGCGGGCACGCGGTCCGGCAGGGTCGTGCAAACCAGTGAGTCGTTCGTTATCGGCGAGTTCGCGGGCCAGATCCTGCCGCCGTTCATGGAGGCCGCACTCTACCAAGCCCTCGGGCCGTTCGCGCTGGTCCCCGTCCGGTCCGAGGAAGAGATTCTCGGCACGCTCGTGGTGGCCCGGTCCCGGACGGCGGAGAACCGGCCGTTCACGGGAGCCGACGTGCGCCTCCTCGAGACGATCGCCGAAACGGGCGGAACGGCCATCCGCCGCGCCCGGCTCTACAACGAGACCGAGCGCCGGGCCGCGGAATTCGCCAGCCTGTACGACACCGCCCGCGACCTGGGCACGCAGCACGATCTGCACGCGCAGCTCGAGGCCATCGTCGAGCGGGCCGCCGACCTCCTGCACGCGCACGGGAGCACGCTCGCGATCTACGACCCGCAGCGCGACGACCTCGAAATGACCGTCGCCAAGAACGCCCCGATGCCGATCGGCACCCGTGTCCCCATGGGACACGGATTTCTCGGCCGGCTGGCGGCGAGTCGGGAGCCCATGCGGATCGACGACTACCACTCCTGGGACGGGCGCCTGCCGCACTCCGAACGGCTGCCTCTCGGCCCGCTCCTCGGCGTGCCGATGCTGTATCGCGGTGAACTGATCGGGACGCTCGACGTCCACGAGGCTCCCGCCTCGACCCGCCGGTTCACGGACGGCGACACCCGCCTGCTGACGTTGTTCGCCGGCCAGGCCGCCGCCGCGCTGCACAACGCCCGTCTCTTTGCCGAAACGGAGAAGCACCTGCGGCAGGTTCAAGCGCTGCACGAGATCGATGTCGCGATCAGCGGCACCTTCGATCTGCGCGTCACGCTGCAGCTATTCCTCAGCAAGGTCGTGGAGCATCTCGGCGTGGATGCCGCCGACGTCTTGTTGTTCCGGCGGGCGGCGCAGGCCTTGGAATATGCCGCGGGCCGGGGCTTCCGCAGCCTTTGGGCCGGCCCGCATCACGTGCCCCTGGGCGGCAACGCCCTCAATCGCGTCATCTTCGAGCGGACACCCGTCGTCATGCCGGACGTGATCTCGATGTCGGATTTCCGCAGGGCGCAGATGTTCCGGGAAGAAGGATTTGTCGCGTACGCCGCCGTGCCGCTGACCGCCAAAGGCCAGGTGCAGGGGGTCTTGGAGGTCTTCCACCGGCGGCCGCTGGCCGTCAGTGAGCCGTGGATGAATCTCCTGACCATCCTGGCCGGCCAGGCTGCCATCGCCGTGGAGAACGCGACGCTCGTCGGCGATCTCCAGCGGGCGAACACCGATCTGACGCTCGCCTACGACCGCACGATCGAGGGTTGGTCGAGAGCCCTCGACCTTCGGGACAAGGAAACCGAGGGCCACAGTCAGCGCGTCGCCGACATGGCCGTCGCGCTGGCCCAGGCCTTGGGAATGCCGGACGGCGATCTGACGCACCTGCGCCGGGGTGCGCTGCTGCACGATATCGGTAAGATGAGCGTCCCCGACGGCATCTTGGGAAAGCCGGGGCCGCTCACGGAGGAAGAATGGGCGATCATGCGCCGGCACCCCGTCCAGGCCTACGAATTGCTCTCGCCGATCGAGTACCTGCGGCCGGCGCTCGACATCCCCTACTGCCATCACGAGAGATGGGACGGGACCGGCTACCCGCGTGGGCTCAGGGAGGACCAGATTCCCTTCGCCGCGCGCGTGTTTGCCGTCGTCGACGTGTGGGACGCCCTCCGGTCGGAGCGGCCGTATCGCCCGGCGTGGAGCGAGGCCGAGACGCGGGAGTATCTTCAGCAGCACGCGGGAACGCACTTCGACCCGGCGGTCGTCGAGGCGATGCTGGAACTGACGCGGGGCTCCAACTCCGCCGCGTAAGCATCACTCCAGATCGTACGTCGCGCGTTTCCGTCCCAACACGGATGGGTAAATTGATTGCAACGTGCCATGAGCAGCCGTCTTTTGACGTGCCAGGTTGATGAGGCGTCGCTCGCCAACATCGTACACCCGTCCGGCGAAGTCGATCTGTCCACGGTCTCGATTCTGCGGCAGGCGCTGACCACGGCGTTATCCCTGGGCCGTCATGTCATCGTCGACCTCAGTGATGTCACCTACATCGACAGCACCGGGTTCCGCGAGTTGCTGGCCCACCGCCGCATCTACCGCGAGAACGATCGTCTCATGGTGCTGGCCAATCCGCAGCACCAGGTGCAGGACGTGATCGACACGCTGAATTTCTATCAGGTGATCCCGGTCTTCCCGTCGATCGACACCGCGCAGAACTCGCTCAAGGGGGCGCCGCGGCCGGCACGCTGATTTTTGCAGCGACGCGAATCAGTCGAGCGCCCCGATGCGTTCCGCCCCGTCCCCGTTCGCGCGCCCGGCGGCGTGATCGTCCATCCAATTACAGTACCGTGCTGCGTCATCTGGCGGGCCGGTAGTTCCCCTAGGAGGGACGCCGGTGTTTGACGTGATCCCACGCATGCCGGATCGAATCGCGCAGGCGTTCCCAGAGGTTCTCGCCTTCACCGATCCGGTAGCCGTGCGACGCGGCCCATGTCGGGAACTCGACCTCGAGGCCCGGCGCCACGTCGTCCCACGGCCGGCCGAGGTAGCGCGGATCCAGGCCCATCGAGTCCGCGTACCGGTACCCCAGCTCGACATCTTCCCAGCGGCGGCCGGACCCACTGTAACGGCTCTCCCACATCCTCCGATATTCCGGCGCGCGCTCATCCCATTGTCCGCTCCACGGATCGGTTTTCGCGCGCTCCACGTCCAGGGCGCTGTCCCAGGCTTCACGCACCGCATGCTTGACGCCGTCCCAGTCCGCTCCGCCGCGGTCCAGGCCTTGCTGCTGCATCCAGCGGGGATATTCCGCCCGCAATTCTGTCTCGACCTCGTCCCACCGGCGTCCCTCGAACCGGCTGTCGAACGCCATCTCATAGGCGAAGCGCTTGCCGGGCGTCTCCTCATCCGGCATCCGGCCCGCATCGGGCGGGGTCTTCGCGTCCATCGCATGCCTCCCTCGAACGTCGCTACGCGGTGCGCCCGCGGCCGGGTCTCACAGACCGCGTTGAGCATACAAGAACCCAATGCTGAGGTGATAGAGTTCTTTGCTGTAGATATCGGTGTGATACCCTGAGAACTTCACAACCCCCTTCTCGGGACGCCCGAACGGCGGGATCTGGGCTGGCCACGGCCCCGGTGACGCTCGTGGAATACGGCGACTACGAGTGTCCGTATACCGGAGCAGCGTATCCGATCGTCAAAGAGGTGCAACGGCGCCTCGGTGCCCGGCTGCGGTTCGTCGTTCGCAACTTTCCGTTGACGGTCCGGCGCCCTCACGCGCAGCAGGCGGCGGAGGC
>DASYZR010000029.1 GCA_035945995.1 bacterium | reverse complement strand
CCGCGCCGGCGCCCGCCGCGGGCGCCGGCGGGCGCGAAAAACGGCTCGCCGAGCCCCCGGCGCAGTTCGTTGATCTGATCCCGGAGGGCCGCGGCCTTCTCGAACTGCAGCTCGCCGGCGGCGCGGCGCATCGCCCGCTCGAGCGTCTCGATCGTCTGCTCGAGCTCCGCCGGACTGAGCATCAGGAGCCGGGCGATGTCCCACGAGACGGGACTGCGGTGCTGCTCGGCGAGACCGATCAACTCGTCGGCGGTGAGGACGGCGCCCGTCCTCGGCGCGCCCGATCCGCCCGCGCCTCCGCCGGCGGCCTCCGCGCCGTACGCCGCCGGTTCCTCGGCGACGTCCAAGAGATCGATCATGTCGCGGATCGGCTTCACGATGGTCTGCGGGGTGATCCCGTGCTCCTCATTGTACCGCGTCTGAATCTCACGGCGCCGGTTGGTTTCGTCGATCGCGCGGCGCATCGAGTCCGTGGTCACATCCGCGTACAGCAGCACCCGCCCCGCGACGTTCCGGGCGGCGCGCCCCATCGTCTGAATCAGGCTGGTGTCCGACCGGAGATAGCCTTCCCGATCCGCGTCGAGAATGGCCACCAGCGAGACCTCCGGCAGGTCGAGCCCCTCGCGCAGCAGGTTGATGCCGACGAGGACGTCGTACGTGCCGAGGCGCAGGTCCTTCAGGATCTGCACGCGCTGGAGCGTCTCGACTTCGGCGTGCAGGTAATGCACCTTGACGCCCATCTCCTGCAGGTAGTCCGCGAGGTCTTCGGCCATGCGCTTCGTCAGCGTCGTGACGAGCGTCCGCTCGCCCCGCTCGACCTGCGCCTTGATCTCCGCGATCAGGTCGTCGACCTGGCCGCGCGCCGGCCGGATCTCGACGTAGGGGTCGACGAGCCCGGTCGGACGGACGATCTGCTCGGCGACCTGGCTCGAGACCTCGAGCTCATACGGGCCGGGCGTCGCGGACACGAACACGATCTGCGGCACCAGCGCGTCGAACTCCGCAAACGTCAGGGGCCGGTTGTCGTACGCCGACGGCAGCCGGAAGCCGAAATCCACCAAGTTCCGCTTGCGGGCCCGGTCGCCTTCGACCATCCCCTTGACCTGGGGGACCGTGACGTGCGACTCGTCGATGACGACGAGGAAGTCTTTGGGGAAGTAATCGAGCAGGCATCCCGGGCGCTCGCCGGCGGCGCGGCCCGCCAGGTGCCGCGAGTAGTTCTCGATGCCGGGGCAATAGCCCATCTCGCGCAGCATCTCGAGATCGTACTTCGTCCGGAACTCGAGGCGCTGGGCTTCGAGCAGCTTCCCCTGGTCTTTGAACCACTGCACGCGCTCGCGGAGTTCCGCCTCGATGCGGCCGAGCGCCTGATCCAGCTTGGTCGCAGTGGTGACCCAGTGCTTCGCCGGCCAGATCGCCACCGCGGGCTTCTCTTCCAGGAGCTCACCGGTCAGCGGGTCGACCTCGTGGATCCGCTCGACCTCGTCGCCGAACAGCTCGATGCGCACCGCGCGGTCTTCGTACGCCGGAAACACTTCCACCACGTCGCCGCGGACCCGGAAGCGGCCGCGCGCGAAGTCGATGTCGTTCCGCTCGTACTGCACGTCGACGAGCCGGCGGAGAATGTCGTCGCGCGACCGCCGCTCGCCGCGCCGCACAAACAGCATCACGTCCTCGTAGTCCTGCGGCGAGCCCAAGCCGTAGATACACGAGACAGACGCGACGATGATCACATCGCGGCGCTCCATCAGGGCCTTCGTCGAGGCGTGGCGCAGCCGGTCGATCTCGTCGTTGATGGCCGCGTCCTTGGCGATGTAGAGGTCGGTCTGCGGGACGTACGCCTCCGGCTGATAGTAGTCGTAGTACGAGACGAAGTACCGCACGGCGTTGTCCGGGAAGAACTGCCGGATCTCGCCGTAGAGCTGGGCGGCCAGTGTCTTGTTGTGGGCGAGGACGAGCGTGGGGCGCTGGATCTGCTCGATCACGCCACACATGGTGTAGGTCTTGCCGCTGCCCGTTACTCCGAGCAGGGTCTGGTAGCGGTCGCCGCGCCGGGTGCCCTCGATGAGTTGCGCGATCGCTTTGGGCTGGTCGCCGGCCGGGGGTTGATCTGTCACCATCTTGAACTGCGGCATTACACCATTATAACATCGGCCCCGAAACGGCGACCACCGGTTGGCTCCGGACTCTCCGGACTACCGAACACCCGCGGCGGCGGCGGACGGGACCGGACGCGGCGCCGTCAGCGTGCGGGGCCGGGGCGCTCCTCGGCGGGCGCCGTGAGCGTGTGCCAGAGGCGCTCCACCTCCGCGCGCGTCGCCTCCAGGGTACCGGAGTTGTCGATCACCCAATCGGCCCGCGGCAGCTTGCCCTCGAGCGGCATCTGGGCCGCCAGCCGCCGGCGGGCCTCCTCGTCTCCCAGACCGTCCCGCGCCATGAGCCGCCGGAGGCGCGTCGCGGGGTCGGCGTACACCACGACGATCCCATCGAGATCCAGGTCGCGCCCGTCCGTCGTGTCGAGCAGCAGGGGAATATCGAACACGATCACCGGGCTCTCCGGCGCCGCCGTGAGGCGCACGGCCTCCTCCGCCATCAGGCGCCGGATGTGCGGGTGGGTCAGGGTGTTGAGGCGGCGGCGGTCCGTCTCATCCGTAAAGACGCGCGCGGCCAGCGCCTTGCGGTCGAGCGTCCCGTCGGCGTTGACGACCGACGGCCCGAAGGCCTCGACGATCCCGTCGTACGCCGGCCCGCCCGGGCGGACGACGTCCCGGGCGATCGCGTCGGCGTCCACGATCGCGGCCCCGCACGCACGGAGCGCCGCGGTGACCGTGCTCTTGCCGCTGGCCACGCCGCCGGTCAGGCCGATCCGACGCGGCCGGCGTCCGGTCATGCCACGTCTGTCAGATCGAGCCAGTTGGGACCCACCCCGGCGTCCGCAGACAGCGGCACGCACAGGGGGAACGCCTCGGCCATCAGCCGCCGGATTTCCGGCGCCACATCGCGGACCAGGCCGGCCGGCACCTCAAACAGGAGTTCGTCGTGGATCTGCAACACCATCTCCACGTCCGGGAATCGGGGCAGGAACTCGCGGGCGATCTTCAACATCGCGAGCTTGATGATGTCGGCCGCCGTCCCCTGGATCGCCGCGTTGATGGCGACCCGTTCCGCGCGTTCGCGCGTCGGCCGGTGGCGGCTCAAGATGTCGGGCACCGTCAGGCGCCGGCCGAGCAGCGTGCTCACGTAGCCGTCCCGGCGCGCCCGTTCGACCGCCGTTCGCATGTAGTCCGCGACGCGGCCGTAGCGCGCGAAATAGGCGTCCATGAACGCCCTCGCCTCCTCCCGGCTGGTCCGGAGCCGGACGGCAAGGCCGTAGTCGGTGATCCCGTAGGCGATCCCGTAGTTGAACATCTTGGCCTGGCGGCGCATCTCGGCGGTGACGGCGTCGGAGGCGACGCCGAAGACTTCCGCGGACGTCGCCGTGTGGATGTCGCGGCCCGCCCGAAACGCCTCCAGCAATCCAGGATCCTCGGTAATGTGCGCGAGCACCCGCAGCTCGATTTGCGAGTAGTCGGCCGAGAGCAGCACGTTCCCCGGCCGGCCGGCCACAAAGGCCCGCCGTACCTCGCGCCCGTCCTCCTCGAAGATCGGGATGTTCTGTAAGTTGGGCTCGGTCGTGATGATCCGGCCGGTGCTCGACCCGGCCTGATTGAAGGTCGGGTGGAGGCGTCCGGTCGCCGCGTGCAGCGCCGCGGGCAGCGCGTCGACATAGGTGCCGAGAAGTTTGCTCAGCCGGCGGTGCTCCAGGATCTTGGCGACGACGTCGCTGAGGGGCGCCAGCTGCTCGAGCACCTCGGCGTCGGTCGAGTAGCCGGTCTTGGTCCGCTTCTGCGCGGGGAGTTGCAGCTTCTCGAAGAGAACGAACGCGAGCTGCTTCGGCGACCCGATGTTGAACTCGGTGCCGGCGAGCCGGTGGATGTCGCGTGTCAGCGCGTCGAGCCGCTCGCGGAACGACACCGACAGCGCCCGCAGCGCCGCGGCGTCGATCGCCACGCCGACGCGCTCCATCCGGGCGAGCACGGACGCGAGGGGCAGGTCGACGTCATGGTACAAGCGTTCGACGTCGCGCGTGCGAAGGCCCCGCTCCATCACGTCGCGGAGCCGTGCGATCGCGTCGGCTTCCTCCGCGGCGGCCTCCGCGGGCCCGACGCCGAGCGCCAGGCCCTCTCCCCGCCCCGCGTGCGGGGTGGCGGCCGGGGATTCCGCGCCGTCGTGCATGCGCCAGCGCAGAAAATCCCACGCCGCGCCACCGAGGGTGTGGGTGCGCTTCGCCGGATCGAGGAGATACGAGGCCAGGCCGACGTCGAAGACGAAGCCGCGCGGAGCCAGACCGGCGCCTTCGAGCAGCAGCAGGTCACGCTTGACGTCCTGGCTCAGTTTGGGGAGGTCCTCCCGCTCGAGCGCCCGGGCCAGCGGCGCCGGCACGCCCCCGTTCACCTCCGCGTACACCGCCTCGCCGGGCCGCGTCGCGACGGCGACGCCCAGCAACCGGGCCGCGAAGGGATGGCCTTCACCCGCGACCGGCGCGATCGCGAGCTGCGTCGCCGCCGCCAGCGCGGCGCCGAGTTCCGCCGCGGAGACGGTCCGGTACGCTCCCGGCGCCTGTTCTGCCGGTGCCGCCGTCGCGACGCCGAGCCGGTCGAGCAGCGTCTTGAACTCAAGATCGGTGAAGAGCGCCCGCACACGATCCAGATCCGGCGTCCGCCGCCGCAGCGCCGCCCAATCCAAGGACAGGTCGACGTCGGTCGCGATCGTCGCGATGTGCTTGCTCTGGACAATCTGCTCCCGGTGCTCCGCGAGCTTGGCGCGCAGGCGGGCATCGGCCAGGTCGTCGAGCCCGGCGAGGAGCGTCTCCACTGTCGTCCCGCCCGCGAGCAGCCGGGCCGCGGTCTTGTCGCCGACCCCCGGGACTCCCGGGATGTTGTCGGTCGCGTCGCCCTTGAGGCTCTTGAAATCCGGGACCTGGGCCGGCGTCACGCCGAGCTTCGCCGCCACGCCCGCCTCGTCGTAGACGACGGTCTCGCTGATCCCGCGGCTCGTCATCATCACCCGCGTGTGCGCTGAGACGAGCTGCAGCGCGTCCAGATCGCCGGTCACGATCAACACGTCGAATCCGCCGGCCTCGGCGCGCCGGACGAGCGTTCCGATGACGTCGTCGGCTTCGAACCCGGTCACTTCGAACACCGGCAGCTCGAGGGCCTCAACCACCTGCTTGGCGAGCGCGATCTGCGGCCGCAGGTCGTCCGGCATCGGCCGGCGCCGCGCCTTGTACTCCGCAAAGGCCTCGTGCCGGAACGTCGGCCCCGGCCTGTCGAACGCCACGGCGACGTACTCCGGGGCCTGCTCCTCGAGGACTTTCAGGAGCATCGTCGTGAACCCGTAGACGGCGTTCGTGGGACGGCCGTCGCGCGTCGTGAAATACGGCAGCGCGAAAAAGGCGCGGTACACGAGCCCGTTCGCGTCGACGAGGAGCAGCGTGCGGCGATCGGTGGGAGGCATCCGGCAAAATTATAGCACGCTCCGGCGGCGCGCCCGGGGGCCCGTCCGCGCCCCCGCCGCGGCGGCGGCGCGGTAGAATGGGAGAATAGTGGACGCGCCGCTCCTGCTCGCCCTCAACGCCAACAACACCCTGACGAAAATCGGGGTGTACCGGAACCGCGACCTGCTGCAGCACTGGCGCGCCGCGAGCGACACCCGCCGCACCGCCGATGAATATGCGATGCTGATCCAGGCGCTGTTCGAGTCGGCCGGCCTGGGGTTCGACGCGGTCGGCGGCGTCGCCATCTGTTCCGTCGTCCCGGCCCTGCTGGAGACGCTGGGATGGCTTGCCCGCGACTACTTCCACGTCGCGCCACTCGTCGCCGGGCCGGACACGCGAACCGGGATGCGGATTCTCTACGACAATCCTCTCGACGTCGGCGCCGACCGGATCTGCGCGGCCGTGGCGGCGTACGCCCGGTACGGCGGCCCGGTGATCGCCGTCGATCTCGGGACGGCGAGCACGTTCTCGGTCGTCTCTCGTGACGGCGACTTTCTTGGCGGCGCGATCGCGCCCGGGATCGGGATCTCCGTGGATGCCCTCGCGGAGCACGCCGCGCAGCTGCACCGGGTGCCGCTGCAGGCGCCGGGGGTGACGATCGGCCGGTCGACCACGACGGCGATGCAGGCCGGCATCGTCTTCGGCTTTGTGGGGCTTGTGAACGAGGTCGTGCGGCGGATCCGCGAGGAACTCGGAGGCCCGGCGACCACGGTCGCCACCGGCGGCTGGGCCGACTTGGTGGTCCCGCACTGCGGGTGTTTGGATCATCACGATCCCCTGCTGGTGCTGGAAGGCCTCAGGCTGATCTACGAGCGGAATCGATAACGGCCGGCCGCGGCCCGCCCTGGCGACCGCGGGGCAAGGATGGTACGATTACCGTTGCGTCCGCTGCCGGACGCGCTGTGCCGGAGTGTCGGAATCGGCAGACGAGGGCGACTCAAAATCGCCTGGGGTCACACCCGTGGGGGTTCGAGTCCCTCCTCCGGCACCAGGATATTTGGATGCAATCTTTCCTCCGGCACCAAGAGAACCAGAAGCCGTGAGAGTGACGTCCGCCTCGCGGCCTTGTTATACTTTCTCCGAGACTGTGGCGCCCCTCCGGGGAGTGAGCCTGTCATGGCGGACCAGAAGGTAATTCTGACCTACGCCGACTACCAGAACCTACCCGACAACGGCACGCGCAAAGAGGTCCTGGGAGGCGAGCTCTTTGTGGCACCGGCACCTACCCCCCGGCACCAACACGTTGTCGGTACCGTGTACGCCGCGCTGAAGACGCACATCGACGCCCGACGGCTGGGCGAGGTGCTGCCTTCGCCGATCGACGTCGTTCTGACCGCAACGGACATCATGCAGCCCGACATTGTGTTCGTCGCCGAGCGCCGCCGGAACATCATCGGCGACGCTGCCATCCACGGCGCGCCGGATCTGGTCGTCGAGGTTCTCTCCCCCGGCACCGCCGCCGTGGATCGCGGCCGGAAGAGGGAAGCCTACGCCCGCGCGGCCGTTGCCGAGTACTGGATCGTGGACCCCGAAGCCCGCGGCGTCGAAGTCTATCACCTGGAAGGAGACGCGTACCGCCTCACCGGGCGCGCCGAACGTGGCGCGTGGACGCCTGCTCTCTTCCCCGGTCTGGTGATTACCCTCGACGCGCTCTGGGGGGACTGAGACGTCCGGTCTCCCCGACCGGATTCTCCGGCTGCGCTTCGAGCGCGGTTCGCTCCATCTCGATGCGTTCTCCGGCCTCGACGCGCCGGACTACCTGATCTGGGATGACCGCGTGGCCGCTTGGCGCACCGCGGCGCTCAATCACGTCCGGCTCATCGAGGATGTGGCGGCCCGAGGGCTCGAGGTGCGTGACGACGCGCCGGACTTCTTCGAGTGCCCCACACTCCACCCCGCTCTCCCCCGCTTCGGCCGGATCAGGAGGCGGCGCTCACGGCCTGGGACCGCGCCGGGCAGTGCGGCGTCATCGTGAAGCCCACCGGCGTCCCGATGATCGTGGCAGTGCGGAAAGGCTTGGCGCTTCGAGCCGGACGGCTGCCGGCCGGGGTCCTGCCCTTCGGCAGCGGCATAGTGTTGAAGGATCTGATGGCGCGACTCGAGGCCTTCGGGCCAGCACCGCGCAGGGATCGCGGCCGCGGGCGGCCGCGGCCGGCGCGCGGCGCCCGAACCCGCCGGGCGCGGTGACGCCGTCCCAGGGCGGTCACGCCGGCCGGCAATTGTCTCGTGGAGTGCAGGGGCGCGTTCCGAAGAGATGGAACTGTGAGGACCGATGCCTATCCGAACGATTCTCGTGCCGACCGACTTCTCGGACTCAGCGGACGCCGCGCTGCGGTGGGCGCGCGAACTCGCCCAGGCGTTCGGCGCCAAGATCATCTTGTTGCACGTGATCGATCTGCCGTATCAATGGATGCCCGTCGCCGGACCCGCCGCCGTCCCCGCGCCGATTCCGGCCACGGTCGTCCGGGCCATCCGGGAGCAGGCCGGCGCGTCCCTCACCGCGCTCGCCGAGCGGACCCCGGAGGTGCGCCGCCAGATCCTCCGCGCGGGTCACGCACGTGATGTGATTCTTTCGACGGCGGACGACGTCAGCGCAGACGTCATCGTGATGGGCACGCACGGGCGTCGCGGAGTGTCCCACTTGTTCGTCGGCAGTGTCGCGGAGCACGTCGTCCGGTACTCGCGGATCCCCGTCTCAACCGTACGCGCGCCCCGCCGTGGAACGAGGCGCTGATCCCCCCGGCTAGGTGATACGTTCGTCGTCGGAGAAGACGCTGAACCCCTGATCGGTGAAATGTCCGTCAAAGGTCAGGGCGTCTTTGATGCCCAGTCGCCTCATCAGTTCAAAGCTGGTCCAGTCGACCAGACTGATGTCCCGCCGCTCGGATGCCAGCAGAGCCGTCACCGCGGCCGAATGAAGGTTTTCGTCGACCCAGACAACACCGAGAAGCGGCACGACGTCGCGGACAAGGGCGCCGACCGCTGCCATTCCGAGACGCCGTTGCATAATGACCGCCGTCTCGACGATCACGTAATTGTGGGACTTCAGTGTACGGCGCTTACGATGGAGGTATCCCCACGCCGAAGCGGCACGATCATGGAGGCGATCGTCAGCGTCGAGAAGAGCATAGAGACCCGACGTGTCAACGAAGACGTCCATGGGGATCGCCGTAGGCCTCGGCAGCATAGTCGTCGTGCCGTGCACTTACGTCGCTGCGGCCCGACCTGAAGCGACCCACCGTCGCCGCCGCTCTCTGCCACAGGATTTCTCGATCATCCTGACTGCGCGCTTGAAGCAGCAGATTGACTGCCTCTCTCACGAGCGTTGACATGGAAATTCCGCGCTCGGCGGAAAGCCGTCGCAAGTGACGGCTCTGCTCATCGGTTAATTGGATCTGGGTTCTGTGCATTGACCACCATGGTGTTAATCAATGACATTATGATGTAACAGACCTTGCTTGTCAATGCCCGTCTTGCGCATCTTGCGGTTGATGGCAGCAATTACTCGGAGGGCGCTTATGGCTACAAGGATGGCCAGCGTGACGACGTACAGCCATCGAACCGGCGGCAGCCAGGCGTTCGCGCCGATCGCGAGCGCGTGCCACAGCGCGGCGGCGTACGCCGCATAAGCGGACGCGTGAACCGCACTCCACCAGCGGCCGAGACGCGCACGCAGGTAGAACGACGTCGTCGCGGCCGCGGTGAGATACAACGCGAGCACGCCCACAAACAGCCCCCATCCGTCCGCCAGATCCGGTCCGGCGAAGACGAGGAGTTCCAGACGGGGACCCGGCGGGGCGAAGACGGTCTGCGCCGCGTGCAGCAGGGTGACCCCGAGACCGGCCAACGACAACGACTCGTGCGCGGGCGCACCGAGCCATCCCGGGCCGGCCCCGCGCAAGGCGCGGGGCCGGCCCGGGCGCCGCCACCGGTCGGACGACATCATCACACCGCTCGCCGTCGCGGCCCAGAGAAAGAGGTACGCGGCGATTCCCGACAGGGAAACCGGCATTACTGCTCGTCTAACCGAACCGGCGCGCGACTGCGCCGCCGTTGACGGGGGCCATCGGCCGTAAGCGAGGCGCCATGCCCGGCGCTCCGGGGGTCATGCGGGAAGCGCCGCCTCGGCACCAACGTCCGCGGCGAACATCGCAAGATAGCGCGCCATGAACGCGCGGAGCGGTCCGGGCCGCGACACCCCTGCCGCAAGCACCCCGAGCACCCGGGCCGGGAATGTCAGCGCCACGGCCGTCGACCACTCCAGTACCCGGTAGCGCCGGCGCTGCCGTTCCGCGTACGCGGCATACCCGGCCGCGGCCCCGGCCGGGGTCATCTCTTCCGCGAGCACGCCGCGGAGCAACCGGCCGCACACCCGGCCCGCCCAAACCGCCGAGCGAATGCCCTCCCCCGTAAGGGGCAGGCAGTGTCCGGCGGCATCGCCGACGAGGAAGACGCCGTCTACAACCGGCGGGCCGAGACGGGTCGGGAGAAAGCCGCCGTGACGAGGCCCGGACGGGAGCCCCAGGCGGCCGAGAAACGCCTCGAGTTGCGGGCCCAGGCCGCTGCGGGCCCGGTAGCTGAGGATGCCCGCCCGGACGACGCGGCCCGCAGGGAAGACCCAGGCGTACCCGCCGCGGACGATATCCGAAGAGAAGTAGAAGTGGAGGCCTGTTTCAAATGTCGCCGGGACCTCGACCTCGAGGCCGAAATAACGGCCGCCGGCCGGACCGCGGGTAACGGCAGCGGGGAGGCGGGAATCCGACCCCGGCGTCCGGCTGAGGGCGGCCCGCCAGCCGGTGGCGTCGACGAGGAGGCGCGCCCGAATCTCCCCGGCCGAGGTCAGCGCGACTGTGCCGTCGCGATGCCCGTAGACCGCCGCGCGAAGGAATGCCGCCCCCGAGGCTTCAAAGGCGGCCCGGCAGCACGTCCGGTAGTCGAAGGTGCAAAACGGCTCGGGCAGCGGCCAGCGGACGTCGCGTCCGGGCGTATGGATCACGAGATCGTGATGGACTTCTTGAATCGACGCACCGGCCTCGACCGCCCGCAGCACGCGCACCGGTGCGCCACACGCCGACGTCTGGCCCTCGCCCACCGGGTCGCCGTCGAGCAACAGCGCGCGGGGGCCGAGTTCCCGGGCGACGGCGAGTCCCGCGAACGACGCCCCCGCGATCACAACCGGCGTATCGCGGCGCACGATCGCCGGGTTAGGGGACCGCCGGGTGGGCGACCCGGAGCGTCGGAACGGCCTGGATGGCCGGGACCGTGACGGTGGCCTTGGGCGTGATCTTGATGGTCAGGCCGAGCGTCCGCAGACCTTCGATGATGCCGCCGCGGATCTGCAGCGCCCCGGCGAGGGTGGCCGGCTCGCCGATCGCGTCGATCGTATACGGGGGGGCGAGACGCTGCCGGTCGGCGAGGATCGTGCCGCCGACCTCGCTGAAGCCGGACGTGGCGGTGACCCGCACGCCGCTCACGGCAACCGCCTCGGCCCCTCCCGCCCAGAGTTCGTTGATGATGCTGACCAAATCGACGTACTGCACGACGGGGGGCGCGTGGCCGACGACCGGAGCCTGCGCGGCGCCGACCGCGACGGTGACGCCCGGGCCGGCGAGCGGCACCAGGCCGGCCGCCACCCGCAGGCTCTCCAGGTCGCGCATCATCGCCTCGGTCGTGCTCCGGCGCTCGGCCGTCGCCCGCTCGAAGACCGTGAGCCGCCGGGTCAGATCGTCGACCTGCGCCTCGAGGCTCTGCCGGGCGGTCCGTTCCTCCCGCAGCATCGTCGCAAGCGCGTAGACATTGCGGGTCGGCACCTCTTCCTGCGCGGACAGGCCGCGGCTGGCCCTCACCTGGACGATAACGAGGAACCCCAGCGCCATCAGCAGCACGGTCAGCACCGCCTGGCGGGCGACCGCGCTACTCTTCCCAGACATTCCCCTCGCCGAACAGCTGCTCGAGCGCCTGTTGGAGTTCCTCGACGTCATGCGCGCCGGTGCGGACGGGCACGACGTGTTCGCCCTCACCGCTCACGACGTGGGCGCACACCCGGCGCGGACCGGGGTGCTCGTGGAGGTATCGTTCGAGTTGTTCGATTTCCTCGATGGTGCTGACGCGCACCCGCACGGCCGCCCCGCTCCGGGCCGCGCCGACCGGCGCCCGCGCCGCGGCGGCGATCTGCCCGTTCGTGGGCGCGCCGGGTGCCGAGCCGTCGACCTCCTCCGGCGTGGGAGGAAGCCCGATCACTTCATCGCACAGCAGCTTGACCGACTGCTCCTCCACGTCGAGTTTCCCGCGCAGCAACACGACCGCGTCGCGTTTGAGCGACAACCCGTACTGCTCGTAGGCCCGGGGGAAGACGAGCACTTCGATGCTCCCCGTCAGGTCCTCCAGCGTCACAAACGCCATCGTCGAGCCGGAGCGGGTCATGCTCCGCTTCACCGTGCCGACGACGCCGCCGATCGTCACCTCGCGACGATCGGGCAGATCCGCGAGTTGGGCGATCGTGGCCGTCGTCCGGCGCGCCAGCGCCGGAGCCCAGCGCCGCAACGGGTGGTCGGAGATGTACAGCCCGAGCATCTCCCGCTCCATCGTCAGCAGCTCGTCCTTGGTGAACTCCTGGACCGCCGTGTCCGCGGCGAGCGGCTCCGGCGCCGCTCCGAAGTCGGCGAAGAGTCCGGTCTGCGCCTCGTTGCGGGCGCGCTGGCTCCGCTGCGCCCGTTCGACCACCGCATCGAGCGTCTGGAGCATCTGCGCCCGCGACCCGAGCCGGTCGAACGCCCCCGCCTTGATCAGGCTCGCGATCACGCGCTGGTTGACGAGGCGGGTGTCGACGCGCCCGCAGAAATCGGCCAGGCTCGCAAACGGCCCGCCGGCCTCGCGCGCGGCGATGACGACGTCGATTGCGCCGAGCCCGACGTTCCGGACGGCCGCCAGACCGAACCGGATCGCCTCACCGTCGGTGACGAACGAGGCGGCGCTTTCGTTGATGTCCGGCGGGAGCACCCGGAGGTTCATCCGCCCGCACTCGGCCACGGACTCGGCGACCTTGTCCATGTTGCCGGCCTCGCTCGAGAGCAGCGCCGTCATGTATTCCGCGGAGTAATGCGCCTTGAGGTACGCGGTGTAGTAGGCGATGAGCCCGTAACTCGCGGCGTGCGCGCGGTTGAATCCGTACCGCGCGAACGGCTCGAACTGTTCGAAGATCTGATCGACCGTCCGGGCGTCCACGCCGTTCTTCCGGGCCCCGGCGACGAACGTCTCACGCTGCGCGAGGAGCCGGTCCTTGATCTTCTTCCGGATCGCGTAGCACAGCACGTCGGCCTCGGCCAGGGTGTATCCGGCGATCGCCTGCGCGACGGTCATGATGTCCTCCTGGTAGACCATCACGCCGTACGTTTCCTTGAGCACCGGCTCGAGGCGGGGGTGCAGGTAGGTGACCTTCTCCTGGCCGTGCTTGCGCCGGATGTAGGCCGGGATGTTGGCCATCGGCCCCGGCCGGAACAGCGCCACCATGGCCATGACGTCTTCGATGCGGTCGGGCTTGAGCTCGCGGAGATAGCGGGTGATCCCCCGGCCCTCCAGCTGGAAGATGCCGATCGTCTCGCCGGATGCCAGCAGCGCGTAGGTCGCCCGGTCGTCGAGCGGCAACCGCTGCAGGTCGATGTCGACGCCCCGCGACTCCCGGATCAACCGGATCGCCGCGTCGAGGATCGTGAGGTTGGCCAGGCCCAGAAAATCGATCTTGAGCAGCCCGAGGCGGGCGACGCTGTTCATGTCGTACTGCGTCATCAACAGATCGCCCTTCGTCGCGCGCTGGAGCGGCACGTGCTCCGTCAGCGGATCGCGGGAGATGATGACCCCCGCGGCATGCGTGCTGGCGTGCCGGGCGACCCCTTCCAGTTTTTGCGCCATGTCCAGGAGGCGGCGGATCTGGGGGCTCCCGTCCGCCGCCGCGCGCAGTTCGGGCTCCGCCGCGAGCGCTTCCTGGAGCGTGACGTTGGCGCCGGGCACGAGCTTGGCGATGCGGTCGACGTCGCCGTAGGGCAGGCCCATCACCCGGCCGAGGTCACGGATCGCCGCCCGGGCCCCCAGGGTGCCGAACGTGATGATCTGCGCGACGCGGTCGGCGCCGTACTTGTCGACGACGTACTTGATGACCTCGTCCCGCCGGCTGTCCATGAAATCCACGTCGATGTCCGGCATCGTGTACCGCTCCAGGTTGAGGAAGCGGTCGAACGGCAGCCGGTACGCGATCGGGTCCACGTCGGTGACCCCGGAGGCATAGAGCACGAGGCTGCCGGCCGCGGAGCCGCGCACCGTGGTGTAGATGCCGCGCCGGCGGGCGAAGTTGACGAAGTCCTGCACGATGAGGAAGTACGCCGCGTACCCCGTCTTGGCGATGACCCCCAGTTCGTAGTCCAGGCGCTCCGCGAGCTGGGGGGTGACCTGTCCGTAGATCCGGCGCAGCCCGGCCTCGCACAGCCCCCGCAGGTACGAGTCCGCCGTCTCGCCGTCGGGCACGGGGAAGGGCGGCAGCCGGGTGGTGCTGGTGTCGATCTCGAGATCGCACGCCTCGGCGATGACGAGGGTGTTGCGGAGGGCCTCCGGGACCTCCCCGAACCGGGCGGCCATTTCGTCCGCGCCCTTCAGGTAGAACTCGGGGACGTCGCCCATGCGGGGCTTGTCCTTCTCGTTCAGGTCGATGCCCATCTGGATGCACATCAACGCATCCTGCGCGTCGGCCTCATCGCGCGTCACGTAGTGCACGTCGTTGGTGGCCACGAGCGGCAGGTCGAGCTCGCGGGCCAGCGCGAGGAGGCCGCGGGAGAGCGTCTGCTGGTCTGCGATACCGTGATTTTGGAGCTCCAGATAGAAATGGCCGGGCCCGAAGATGTCCCGGTACGCCGCGGCGAGCATGCGGGCGGCCGCCTGGTCATCGCGGAGAATCGCCCGCGGGATCTCGCCCTGCAGGCAGGCCGACAGACCGATCAGGCCGCCGCTGTGGCGGGCGAGCAGCTCGCGGTCGATCCGGGGCTTGTAGTAGAACCCGTCGAGGTGCGCGGCGGTGGTCAACTTCAGCAGATTGCGGTAGCCCTCGTCGTTCCGCGCCAGCAGCACGAGATGGAACGCGGCGGCGTCGAGCTTCGGATCGCGGTCGCCCATGCGGCGCGGCGCCACGTAGGTCTCGACGCCGATGATCGGCTTGATGCCGTGGGCCCGGGCGTGCTCGTAGAATTCGATCGCCCCGTACAACGCGCCGTGATCGGTGAGCGAGATCGCCGGCATGCCGAGGTCGGCCGCCCGCCGCATGAGGGGCTCGATCCGGCTCTCGCCGTCCAGGAGCGAGTACTCCGTATGCAGGTGGCAGTGCACGAACTCACCGGGCATGCGGAATCTCCTTGGGCGAAAGGGGCGTCGACTTCATTCTACCAGAGGCGCAGCACCCCGCCAATCGAACGGCGGCGCGCGCGGCCTCGCCGACGCCGCATCGCCGATGCGCCGGGGCGCCGGCGACGCTGCGGTGGACCGGGGGACGGCGCTACGACTTGAACAACCGCGAGAAAAGGCCTTTCTTGGGCTTGGGAGAATTCACGACCAGCTCCGGGGCCTTGAAATCCATGATCAGCACCACGCGCGATTTGTCGCTCTTGTTCCAGGCCTCGTGCTCCACGGTGTCATCGAACACCATGCACTTGCCTTCCTCCCAGGTCCTCGTCTCATCACCGACGCGAATGCCGCAGTTGTCGGGAACGATCAGGCCGAGGTGACACCGCAGCACCCCCTCCGGGAACCCCGTGTGCGGGAGGATATGCGTGTTGGGCTTCATATGGGAGAAGGCCGCGGTCACCAAGCTGGGGATCTGCTCCACCAGTCGCGCCGTTTCCGGACACACGTCGCAGTTCTTATCCAGCCTCACTCCCCAGCCATAGAGGCCGAATACGCTCCAGCCCTTCTCGTAGAGATGTTTCTCAGGCCAGTCCTGGAACTGCCCGTCCTGAAGACGCTGCAGCTCGTTGAAAATCACCTTCCAGTTCTGTTCCAACGTCGTCGTGAATGGGAACCGGTCATTCGGAAAAAACATGAGCGTCTACCTCTTGACCAGAACCGAGATGATATGGCCGAGCGCTTTCATTTTCGGGCCGAACCCGCGTATCTGGCTGAGGTTGGCCAGCGCAAACTTCAGCCAGTCCATGACCTGCCCCGGGGGTGGAGCCCCCGGGCGTGTCTGCGGGGTGCCGCGGTTGGGGGGGCCGGACGGCGATACGTTTGGCATGCCTGTGCGGCATGATAGCATAACGCCGTCTGCGATGTCACCCCATTGCGAATCTAACGAACCCGATGGGCCGGGTGGAGCGATCCGAACGCGTTCCACGCTCAGGGCGCGTTCAAGCGCGCCCGGAGCAGCCGGTTGACCACTTCGGGATTCGCCCGCCCGCGGCTCCGCTTCATCACCTGGCCGACGAGAAAGGCGACCGCCCTGTCCTTCCCCGCGCGCACGTCCCGGACCGGGCCGGGATGCTCGGCGATCACGCCGTCCACCATTTCGGCGAGCGCCCCCTCATCGCTGATTTGCACGAGCCCCCGTTCCGCGACGATCTCCCCGGCGGTCCGGCCGGTTCGCAGCATCTCGTCGAGGACGTCCTTGGCGAGACGCCCGCTCAGCGTTCCCCGATCGAGCAGTTGGAGCAGCTCGGCGAACGCCTGGGGCGTGAGCGGCACGTCCTCGAGCTCCCGCCCCGCGGCGTTGAGGTAGGCCGCGACGTCCCCGACGAGCCAGTTGGCCACGGCCTTCGGCTGGGGGCACCGCCGCACGGTCTCTTCGAAGAACTCCGCCATGGCCCGCGTCGCCACCAGCAGCCGCGCGTCGTGCTCGGGCAGCGCGAAGGTCTCGGCGTAGCGCCGGCGCCGCGCCTCCGGCAGCTCGGGCAGCGCGGCGCGCACCCGCGCGATCCACGCCTCGTCGATCAGCAGCGGGACGAGGTCCGGCTCGGGGAAATACCGGTAGTCCTGCGCCTCCTCTTTCTCGCGGGAGGAAAAGGTCACCCCGCGGTGTTCGTCCCAGTGCCGGGTTTCCTGGAGGACCGGCTCGCCGCGCGCAAGCAGCTCGAGCTGGCGGGCCTCCTCGAACCGGAGGGCCCGCTCCACCGAGCGCAGCGAATTCATGTTCTTCACCTCGGTGCGCGTGCCGTGCGGCCCCCCCGGAGCGCGCAGCGAGAGGTTGGCGTCGCAGCGCAGCGTGCCTTCTTCCATCCGGCCGGTGGTGACGCCCGCGTACTGGAGGGCCGCGCGCAGCTGGGCGAGAAACATCCGCGCTTCTTCCGGCGAGCGCAGGTCCGGCTCGCTCACCACTTCCATGAGCGGAGTGCCGGCGCGGTTGTAGTCGACCAGGCTGCGGCCCTCGGCGTGGAGCAGCTTGCCGGTGTCTTCCTCGAGGTGCACGCGGCGGATGCGGACGGGCCGGGACGCCCCGTCCGCCTCGAGCGTCAGCCGGCCGTCGGTCGCCAGCGGCGGGTGCCCCGCGTACTGGTACTGCGAGATCTGGTAGTTCTTGGGCAGGTCGGGATAGTAGTAGTTCTTGCGGTGAAACCGGCTCTCCGGTTGAACCCGGCAGTCGAGGACGACCGCCGTCCGCAGGCCGAGGTCGACCGCCCGGCGGTTGAGGACCGGGAGCGAGCCCGGCAGCCCGAGACACACCGGGCACGTCCGCGTGTTGGGGGGGGCGCCGAACTCGACCGCGCAGCCGCAGAACATCTTGCTCGCGGTCTCGAGCTGCACGTGCACTTCGAGGCCGATGACGGTCTCGTGGGTCATGCCCCGGCGCGCTCCCCGAAGCGCGCGGCCCCGGTTTCGCGGGGGGGCACTGCCGCCGCGAGCGGCGGCCGCGCCAGGTGATGCGGGGTGGCCTGCTCGTAGGCGAACGCGGCGTTGAGCACCGTCCCTTCGTCGAACGCGCGGCCGATCAGCTGCAGCCCGACCGGCAGCCCGTCCGCGAACCCGCACGGCACCGAGATCCCCGGGACGCCGGCGAGATTGACCGGAATCGTGTAGACGTCGGACAGGTACATCTGCACCGGATCTTCGACCTTCTCGCCGAGCCGGAACGCCGGGGTCGGCGTGACCGGCCCCAGCAGCAGATCGAACCGCTCGAGCGCCGAGGCGAACTCCCGGCGGACCACCGCGCGGACGCGCTGGGCGCGCAGGTAGTACGCGTCGTAGTACCCGGCGGAGAGGGCGAACGTGCCGAGCATGATCCGCCGCTTGACCTCCGCCCCGAAGCCCTCCCGGCGGGTGCGCGCGTAGAGCGTGTAGAGGTCGTCCGCCTTCGCGGTGCGGTGACCGTACTGGACACCCGCGTAGCGCGCGAGGTTGCTGCTCGCTTCCGCAGGCGCGATGATGTAGTACGCCGGCAGCGCGTACGCGGCGTGCGGCAGCGAGACCTCGTCGCATACCGCCCCCAGGCCGGCCAGCACGCCGGCCGCGGCCCGGACCGATTCGGCGACCGCCGGCGCGAGCCCCTCACCGAAGAACTCCCTGACCACCCCGATCCGCAGACCGCGCACCTCGCCGGTCAGCGTCGCCGCGTAGGCCGGCACCGGCGCCGGCGCCGATGTCGAATCCTCCGGATCCTGCCCCGCGATCACGCCGAGCAGCAGCGCCGCGTCGCGCACGTCCCGGGCGAACGGGCCGATTTGGTCGAGCGACGACGCGAAGGCGATCAGGCCGTAGCGCGAGACGCGGCCGTACGTCGGCTTGAGCGCCACGACTCCGCAGAACGCGCCGGGCTCACGAATGCTGCCGCCGGTATCGCTGCCCAACGCGAGAGTGGCCGCGCCCGCCGCCACCGCCGCCGCGGAGCCGCCGCTCGAACCGCCGGGCACCCGCGTGGGATCCCACGGATTGCGGGTCGGCCCGAATCCGGAGTTCTCCGTGCTGCTGCCCATGGCGAATTCATCGCAGTTTGTCTTGCCGAGCAGGACGGCACCGGCGTCGCGCAGCCGCGTGGTCACCGTGGCGTCATAGGGCGGGCGGAACCCTTCCAGAATCCGCGAGCCCGCCGTGGTCGGCCAGCCTCGCGTGCAAATGTTGTCCTTGAGCGCGAGCGGAATACCGGCGAGGGGCGGCGCGCCGGCCCGCCCGGCGCGCCCGTCCCAGCGCGCGGCATCGCGCAACACCGCGTCGCGGTCGACGTAGAGATAGGCGTGCAGCGTCGGGTCCACCGCGGTGATCCGGTCGAGGACCGCGCGCGCCGCCTCGGACGGTGACGCCTGGCCGCCCGCGTAGTAACGCCGTAGCTCCCACGCGGTGCAGTCGGCGAGCGACGTCGGGGCCGGCGAGGACGGCGCCACCCTACTCTCCCTCGATGACGGGCGGGACGACGACGTACCCGTCCTCGGACACCGGCGCATTCGCGAGGACCTCGTCACGCGGCAGGGACGGCCTGACCGTATCGTCGCGCAGGACGTTCGCGACCTCCGGTGCGTGCGCGGCCGGCGCCTCGTCGGGCAGCTCGAGCGCCAGCAGGCTCTGGAAATGTTCAAGG
Source organism: bacterium (assembly GCA_035945995.1). Lineage (NCBI taxonomy): Bacteria > bacterium. The sequence continues at coordinate 4,191 of DASYZR010000029.1, read as the reverse complement.
ATGCCGCCGAGCTGCGCGCGGAACCGCTCCCGCTCCTCCTCGCTCAACTCGAGCCGGCTCAGGCGTGCCACCTGGGCCACCGTGCGGTCATCGATCATGGCAGGGCCGTCTCCTCACGCGCTGGGCTGGCGCCATCGTAGCACGGCCGCCGCCATCCGCTCAAGCGACGAATTCACGGGGTGAGCCGCACCGCCGGGGCGCCGGCCGGAATGACGTCGGCCAGCGGGGCGGCCCACGGGCAGGGCGCGCGGGGCCTGATCACGACCACCGTGGGATCGATGACGGGAAAGGAGTTCGGCACAAACGCGGCCTCCTCCGCGACCGTCGGGAGATACGGCGGACGGGAGACCAGCGCGATCGTCGGGCACGCGTTGACCGGATTCCATTCGCTCACGACCGCGTAGTCGATGCGCGACTTGGCGTACCACGCCAGGGGCGTCTGGCGATCCGTCCATTGCATGCGAAACGGAAGGCCGTCGAGGGAGGGAAGAAACCACGCCAGTTCGAGCTCGAATGCGACCCCGGCTCCCCGCGGCACGTGGCCGAGCAGCCACCGCACCGCCTGCGTGCGCGTGTCCTCGTGCCGGTTCAACCACCAGGCCAGGGCCGCGGACTCCCGGACCGGACCGATCAGGAGCACAACGATCCCGGCGGCGGCCACCGCCGCGCGCCACGAGGCGTGCCAGACCGGCCCCGCGGCCGGCAGCGGACGTACGCTCGTGACCGCCTGCCAGATCCACACGCCGCCCGCCGCGGCACAAATCGCGGCGATGGGCAGCACGGGCGCGAGGTTCCGCGTGTAGTAGACGTTCGCGCGGCCGAGAAAGAGCAGCAGCAACACCGGAAACGCAACGAGATACGCCTGCACGCGCGGCCGCTCCCGGAACCCGACCGCCAGGCCGGCGACCGCCGCGATTCCGGGCGCCAGACCGAACCCGGCGTGCGGGACGACGTACCAATCCCCGCCCTGGGTCGGCCACAGGAGGTACGCCAGGAAGAAACTCAGATGGTGGAGGTACACGCGGGGACGCGGCAGCGCGAGCACGCCGTAGGTGCCCACCTGGGCGTTGAAGCCCGCCCACACGAGGTCCGGCCGGATGAGCAGGTACGGCGTCCCGAGAAGACCGCCGGCGATGATGCCCGCGATCATGAGCCCGAGCGGACCGTCGACGAACGCGGTGCGCCGCCCGTTGCAGGCGTGCGCGATGAGAAGCGCGGGTACGACCCACACCGCCGTCTGCTTCGTCGAGATTGCGAGGCCGGCCAGCAGGCCCGCGACGAGGTAGTCCCGGCGCCTTCCCCGCCGCAGCACGCCGAGTCCCGCGAGCAGGGCGGCCGTCGAAAAGAACGCCACCGGCACGTCCACCCGCACGGTGTCGGCGTAGTACACGGCGCCCGGGGCCACCGCGAGCAGGGCCGCGGCCAGCACGCCGACCGGGCGGCCGAACGCCGCCCGCCCGAGGCGATAGGTCAGGTAGACGGTGGCCGCGCCCAGCAGCGCTGTGGCGGCGCGCGCCCACACATAGAACGACGGCAGGTTGATGTACCATCCGTAGCCGGGAATGAGCGGGTGCGTCAGGACGACATCGTCAAACGACTTTATCACGCCGGCGGCGTGCAGGTAGAGAAAATGCGCGTAGACCACCGGGAGCAGCAAATAGTAGTAGAGGCTTCCGTAGATGAAGATGCCCGGGTTCAGCGTGTGGTAGAGGACCATCTTGATGACCGGCGGGAGCTGGAACCACTCATCCCATTCGTGCAGGTACGGGAGACCCCGGCCCACGCCGAGGAGGCGAAGCACCAGGGCGCCCGCCATGATGAGGCCGATCAGGATGTGTTCGCGGGCGCGCCCCAGCCGCTCTACACGCAACACGTCGTGGTCGGTCCGCGGGGTCGTCATGGCATCGGCGGCCATCACCCGGTAATCTCACACGGGGGAAGCGGCCATCCCTTCCCGTTCTTTCTGTTCGTTGCGTAGGCGCCCGGGGGCCCGGTCACAGAGACGGCGCCTGCCCCGTCCCTGCCGGAGCGCGCCTTAGGCTGGACCGGGGCGCTCCTCGGGTTTGTCCTGGTCTATGCGGCCCTGACGAAGCATGGACCGGTTCCGCTGTGGTTTTGGGCGTGCTGCGCGGTCCTCGTGCCCGCTCTCGGCGTCGCGGCGCTTCGAGCGGCACCGCGCGAAGCACGCCGAAGGATCCGGCTGGGCATCTACGGCAATGCCGTGGCGCTCTGTGCGCTGTTCCCGCTCGCGGCCCTCCCGCAACCGCTGAGGACGCGGGCCTCGCTGGTTGTCACCGTGCTCATCCTGGCGATGGTCGTCCTGACAGCGGTGGGGGCGGTCCGTATTCGTGGGGCACAGGGAGATCATCGCGCTCGCAGTCTTTCCGACGGCCATCGTGGTGAGATGGCGAAGCGCGCGGGATCGGCCGCGACGTGAGGAGGGAGACCGTGATGCGGTCTCCCTCCGGAAGCCTGCCGCTCCGAGACGCGTGCCTCCGCCCTACTGCTTGAAAATCGGATAGAAATACTGTCCCGGTGCCTCCACGGCAGGCGGGCCGCGATCATTCCGCCGTCAGAACGCCCCCGGGTGCGATGGCGCCGCCGGAGCCTACCGGCTCCCCTGGAGCCGCGGGTCGAAGACATCGCGAAACGCGTCCCCGAGCAGGTTCCACCCGAGCACAAACAGGAAAATCGCCAGACCCGGCACGATCAGCGTGTACCAATACGTGAACGGGTCGCCCGCCGTCCCCGCGATCCAGTTATGCGACAGGCTGACCAGCTGGCCCCAGTCGGCGTACCCGGGCGGCGCGCCGAGGCCGAGGAAGGAGAGCGCCGCGAACGTGATCACGATGCCGCCCATGTTGAGCGACGCGAGAATCAACAAGGGGTAGACGGTATTGGGAATCACGTGGCGCGCGATCGTGTGCAGATCGCGGCTGCCCAGCGCCCGCGCCGCCTGCACGTACTCCATGTCGCGCACGCGGAGAAACTCGCCGCGCAGCAGACGCGTGTACGTCGGCCACTCCACCACGGCGATCGCGATCACGGCGTTCCGCACGCTCTGGCCGAGCACCGCGACGATGACGACCGTCAGAATGAGACCCGGAAAGGCCAGGAAGATGTCGGTCACCCGCATCACCGCCTCGTCGACGGGGCCACCGTAGAAGCCGCTGAGACTGCCGAGGGTGAGCGCGATGGCGACGGCGGTGGCGACGACGCTCAGCGCGACGATAAAGGCCGTCCGCGCCCCCCACACGACGCCGTAAAACAGATCGAACTGCTCCTCGGTCGTGCCGAAGGGGTGGCCCGGGCTGGGCGGCCGCGGATCGCTGGCGTACCCCGAGTGCGGGATCATGTACGGATTCCGCTCGGTGGGATGCGCCAGGAACGGCGCGAGGAGTGCGACGACCACGAAGAACGCGACGATCACCGCGCCCAGCACCGACAGCGGGTTGCTCCGGAAGCGCCGGAGGGTCCGATGCCAGCCGGTTTCGCCGACCTTCGGCCGCAGCGCCGCCGGCAGGCTGGCCGGACGGGCGTGGGCGATGCTCACTGCAGGCGGATGCGCGGATCCACGAGGGCGTACATGACGTCCGCGCAGAGGTTGCCGATCACGAGGAGGCCGGCAAAGATCAGGGCAAACCCGGTCACAGCGGGGATGTCCAGCTGCTGGCTCGCGGAGACGCCCCACTGCCCGATGCCGGGGTAGTTAAACACGGTCTCGGTGATGACGACGCCGCTGAGGAGGCCGACGAACAGCAGGCTGCCCAGAGTGATCACGGGTATCAACGCGTTCCGCCGGGCGTGCTTGTCCACCACGACGCGCTCCGCCAGACCCTTGGCCCGGGCGGTCCGGACGTAGTCGGTCCGGAGCGTCTCCAGCATTGAGGACCGGGTGATGCGCACGAGGACCGCGGTGAGGTAGTACGTGAGCGTCGCAACCGGCAGAATCAGGTGCCGGACCGTGTCCCACAACAGCCACAGCTGGCCGTTCAGCAGCGCGTCGACCGTCATGAGACCCGTGTAGGGATGGAACGTGCCGCCGCGGACGTAGAGGTCCGCGTTGAGCGAGAGCCGCCCCGGCGGCAGCCAGCCGAAGTGCCCGTAGAAGATCATCAACAATAAGAGACCCCACACGAACGTCGGCAGGGACGCCCCGCTGATCGAGGTAAACCGGCTCACCTGGTCGAG
>DASYZR010000028.1 GCA_035945995.1 bacterium | reverse complement strand
TCGCTCACGAATTTCTCGGGGTCCTTGTCGAAGGCCGCCTTGCACCCCTTGGAGCAGAAGTAGTACGTCTGTCCCCGGTATTCGGAGGTGGCCGACGCTTTCCGTTCGTCGACGCTCATCCCACACACCGGATCCTTCGCCCGGGCCATTCGCGGGGCCGGCTGGGACAGCTGCCTGACATTCTAGTGTGTTCTTAGTGGCGGGAGGGAGACCGAAACCCGTGCTGCCCTCCGGGCGGCGGTGCCCTGTGCACTAGCGCGGTCAACCCTTCGGGGTGCCGTTCCACGCGTGCGATCCACACGGGTGTCCCCGGTCAAGCAGGGGGTCGGCGGATACGCGGACGAGTCTGGCGGCGCGGCGGGGAATTGGGGGGATTCATTCCCCAAGGTCCAGGCGCATCTGTTCGTATTGCTCGCGCGTGATCTCCCCGCGAGCATAGCGCTCTTTCGCGATATCGATCGGCCGCTTACCGGGGGATCCGGACAGTAGTCGTCCCACGTCGCCGTCCTGGCGCCGGAGGAACAGAACGATCCCCAGGCCCAGGAGCAGCAGCAACAGCAAACCCATTAACGTCGCCTCCTCCCATGCCTGTCGGTCACCGTCCCCACATATGCGGCATCCAGGCTGGCCATTCGGCCGGCCGGCCCGGATAGCCCGACGCTGGCCATCCCCCGTGCATCCCGAAGCCGCCGACGGCCGTCACGAGGACCAGGGCCACGAGGATCAGCACCAGAATGAGATTGAAGTGCGTCCCGCCTCCGCGGGGCTCGGGCGCAAGCTCTTGGCGCATCTCCCGGTACTGTTCCGGGGTCAGCTCCCCGCGTGCATACCGGCTATCCAGGATCTCGCGGGCGGTGGATCGCGGCGCCGCAGGAGCGGCCGGGAAGAGCCAGGCGGCCAGCCCGAACGCGAGCACGATCACCAGGACCCAGAACACGAGCATCCATACCATCATGCCGGCCCACACGGCGCGTCGCTCCTCTCGGTTGCTCGACCGGGCTCACCCCACCGGCCCGCGTGCGCGAACCGGTGGGGCGAGTCGCCGCGCCCGGTCAGCTGCGCGCTCAGTCGAGGTCTTTCTCCTCCACGAACGTCCCATGCCAGCTATGGTACCAGACCGCGCCGGTGTAGGCGTTCACGCTGAGCATCCCGATAACCTTACCGTTTCGGGACACGTCGATCGTGTAGTAGCCGGGGAATGTGATCGTCTCATCTGTCTTCGTGCCCGGGATGCGGACATCCAGAACCTGCTGCGCCTGCGTCCTGGCCTGGGCGAGCGTTAGCAGCTTCCCCCCGGGTTGCACCGCCCCGGGACCGCCGTAGCCGTAGCCCGGCCCCATCATGCCGTAGCCGGACCCGGACCCCATCATGCCGCCGCCATAGCCCGGGCCCATCGCACCGCCGTATCCGGCGCCGCCCCAGCCGGCCATGTGGCCAAACTGGGTGTTCCACATCATGCTCTGCGGCTCGGGATGCACGAACCCGGTGTACCGGTCGATCAGGAACTCATACGCGCCCTGGCCGCTCGTCTTGTACTTGACGGCCACGTAGAAGTTGTTGCTGAACTCCATGATGTGCCCCGGGAACAAGCCGGCGTAGCCCGACTGTGCGACGACCCGGCGGGCGTTGGCTTCCGCCTGCGCGATCGAGAGCGGCTGGCCGGTGGTCTGCGAATTCCCCCCCATGGGCCCCCAGCCCGGCGCCATATGCGGCTGCGCGAGCACCGGCAGAGCCAATACCGCGAGCACGCCCGCGATTCCCAGGACCACCCATCCGCGCATCTTCATGTTCTCAACCCCTCTCTCCTAAGCGTGTCCCTGCACGTCAGCAGCGTAGCGCCCGCATGGGACGCCCGTATGGGGTCTGTGTGAAGATTGCGTGAAACGCGCCCGATCCGTGGGGGGCGAAGACCTACGGGGCCGTGGGAAGGGTCACTATCAACGTGCTGCCGCAGCCCGGGCCGGCACTTTCCGCCCGGATCGACCCGCCGTGCGCCTCGACGAGGTGGCGGGCGATGGTGAGGCCGATCCCGCTTCCGCCGCTGGCCCGCGCGCGGGAGCGGTCCACCCGGTAGAAGCGATCAAAGACGTGCGGCAGGTCCTCTGCCGGGATGCCGATTCCGGTGTCGGAGACGGCAATCGCCACCCCTTCCGGGTCGGGGCGCGCGTGAACGCGCACGCGCCCCGCCGCCGGCGTGTACTGCAAGGCGTTGCCGAGAAGATTCGTGAGCACCTGGCCGATACGGTCGGGATCCACCAGCACCGCCAGGGCTCCGGCCGGCGGTTCGATCTCCAACGCGACGCCCTTGTCGTCGAACTGCGGGCGCAGCCTGACCGCGGTAGTCTCGATGAGAGTCCCGACGTCCAGCCGACGAAGGCGGAGCGGCACCTGGCCCGCTTCCGCCCGGGAGAGCTCCTGCAGATCGCCTACCAGCCGTTGGAGCCGCTCGGTCTCGCGGTGGACACGGTGAAAGGTCTCCGGCTCCGGGGGGATCACGCCGTCCAGCATCCCTTCCATGTAGCCGGCGATGCTGGCCAACGGTGTCCGAAGCTCATGGGCCACGTCTGCGATCAGGTCCCGGCGGCGCTCCTCAACCCGCTGCAGGGTCTCCGCCATGCGGTTGAAGTGCGCGGCGAGCTCGCCGAGCTCGTCCTCCGAGGGGACCGGCACCCGCTCATCGTACCGCCCGTCGGCGACGCGGGTGCTCGCGCGCGTCATCGCGAGGATCGGCGCGACGATACGTCGCGTCACAAACACGCTCACGGCGAGCGCGGTGACGACCGCGGCAACCGTCGCGGCGGCGAGCGCGGCGGTCAGGGCCCCGAAGATGCTCTTGAAGAGGGTGGCCACGAGGTCAGGGTGGCCGCCGAGGAGGCGGTTCATGAGCGCGATGTGCGGTGAGAGCGCCGCCGGCGCGAGCGCTTGGACGGTGGTCCACAGCACGACGGCGCCGACCAGAACCACGAGGAGGTAGGACGCAAAGAGCTTCCAGCCGAGGCGGCGCCGGAGCGTTCGAATACCCCTCATGCCGGGGCGTCGCCGAACTTGTAGCCGATCCCGCGAACGGTCTCGATGAGCCGCGGCCGGCCGGGATCGTCGCCGAGCTTCCGGCGGAGGTCTTTGATGTGCGCGTCGACAACCCGATCGTCGCCGAAGTAGTCGGCGCCCCAGACCCGCGTGATCAACTGCTCACGCGCGAAGACGCGGCCCGGATACGAGGCGAGGGCGTAGAGTAGGTCGAACTCGCGCGTCGTCAGGTCCACGCGAACGTCGCCCTTCCAGACCTCACGCCTCGCCGGATCGACGCGGATCTCGCGAAACACCAGCGCGCGGGGCGCGTCGGTATCCGTGCCTCGCCCCCGCCGGAGGATCGCGCGGATGCGGGCGGCGAGCTCGCGGGGACTGAACGGCTTGGTGACATAGTCGTCGGCGCCGACGGATAACCCGACGACCTTGTCCGTCTCCTCTGCCTTGGCGGTGAGCATCACGACGTAGGCGGGCGACTCGCCGCGTAGGCGGCGGAGGACTTCGAGGCCGTCGAGGCCGGGGAGCATGATGTCGAGGACGACCACGTCCGGGTGGACCTGGCGCGCTTTGGCCAGCCCCGCGGCCCCGTCGCGCGCCACATCAACCTGGAAGCCTTCCCGTGTGAGGTAGGTGTTCAGCAGATCCACGATGGTCTGGTCATCGTCGATCACGAGCACCTTCACCGATGCCATGTGCTGGGAGATTCGAGGTCCGAATGCCGGGCCCCGCCTGCTTGGTAGGCTATTGTGATGTGTCTCTCCGGCGCGGACCTGAGAGCGAAATGCGGCCTGGAGCCGATGCGAATGCGCCAGCTGAGCATCTACGATGGCTGTAAGTTTCTGCAATCGACGTCGATGGGGTGAGCGAGATGATGTGGCCATTCTTCATCGAGGAGAAACTCCACCGTGCCGGCGCAATACTGACCGGGAGCCATTTCAAGGATCCAATTCTGGGATTCCTTACGCTCCACGACAAGATCGCACACCGGTCGGGGCAGCCGGTTTGACGACAAACGGCTCAGCCGCGCCGGTCGAACATGCCGTTCGCCCGCGGGCCGGAGCTCCGAGCCTTTCGGAGAATCTTAACATTTCATTAACCACTCTTATCCCGTACGCCGTTACGATTGATATGGAGCGACATAGCGAGGAACGTGACGCGCCGAAAGACATATTGGTCTTGTCACCCGACGAGAGGGAGGTCTGATCCTGCATGGGCGTCTCGGCACATCTCCTACACCCGGCGAGGACCATGACGACGGTCATCCCCGTCACATTCCGTTTCCCCGCACGTCTTGCTCCAGCCGCGGGCAACGTGTCGTTGGTTGGATCCTTCAACGGCTGGGATTCGGCCGCGCACCGGATGCGGCGCGCGGCGAACGCTGAGTGGGCGATCACCGTGTACCTTCCGCCGGGCCGTGTAGTCTATCTGTTCTCCGTCGACGGCGTGATGTGGCTCGATCCCGAGGACGATGGGCGCCTGCCGAACGGCTGGGGCTCGGAGTATTCGGTTCGCCACGTTTCCGCCGAGCCGGCCCTCGTGGGGCAAACGTTCTAACGATACGGTCCCGGTTGGGGATGGAGGACAGCGATATGAATCGGCGCGCGTGGACGGGCTTCGCGGCAATCGTGATCTTAGGCTTAACGATAGCTCCGGCGTTCGCTCAGCCCGGCATGGGCCGGGGTGGTGGAGCGGATCGCAGAGCGGCACGGGTCAGCCCCTGTCGATGGCTCAAGCGGAAGCGATTGCGCGTTAGGCGCTCGCGCAATCGGGAGTTCCAGAACTCGTGCCCATGCACATGATGGAGTTCAGTAACAACTTCTATGTGGCCGTCAAGAACAAGGTGACGGGCGAGGGGGCGTTCGAGCTGCTGGTCGATCGGTACACCGGATTCGTCCGCCCCGAGCCTCAGAACATGATGTGGAACACGAAGTACGGGCACATGGCGTGGGGGGGGGCGGGCCGGGCTATGGCATGATCGGCCCCGGCTCAGGGTCCGGCATGATGGGTGGAGGGTACGGAGGGCCCGGCGGAATGATGGGCGGTTACGGCTACGCTGCTCCAGGCACCGTGCAATCTGGAGGAGCCCCGGTGACGCTGATAGCTTCGGCAAGATCTTAGCCCCTGTCCTAACATTGTCTTAATCATCGGTTAACCACTCGAGGCCATCGCGCGCAGCACATTTTATGATGACAAGCATTGTACGGCTCTCTCACATCGCCCAAACGCGACAGTGGGGAGTGCAGGGCTACGAGGCATTTAATTTGAAGGGGGAGCGCAATGTTAAACGTCAAAGTGGTCTCGTGGTCGTTGGCGATATGGGGCGGAATCACCTTTGCGTCTGCGTATTGTACGGCCTGCTCGTGCCGGGGAGCCTTTCGATGCACCAGGCGCTGGGGCAGGTCCTACCCGTATAGGCATCAGGCGAGTGTGAGGGCACGCGAATGAGGCGGTTGGCACAAGGCCACGAATCGCACGTGGATGCACCCCACCACGCTGGTTCAGTTTCCTGCTCCTGCGGACAGGCGTGCCTCACGTGCCAGGCCGCAGTGCTCGCCACGACGTGCGGCTGCGACTTTGAGGCCAAGCAGTTCGAGTACGGGATCGCCGAGAAGGCCCAGGCCCACGACCATCACGCCGCGGGGCACGGCATGGGAGAGGCGCACGACCACGAGGCGATCATGGCGGATCCCCGCATGGCCGCCTTCATGGAAGCGGACATGCGGCGGCGGTTCCTGTGGTCGCTGGTGCTGACGGTTCCGGCGATCCTGTACTCACCGTTGGGCCAGACACTGCTCCGCCTGCGGCTGCCGGAGCCGATCCCGGTGAATTGGATCCTGTTCCTCTTAACGACCCCGGTGGTGTTCTGGACCGGCTCGATCTTCATCACCGGTGCCTACCGCTCGCTGCGGAGCCGCGCGCTCAATATGTCGGTGCTGATCAGCGTCGGCGTGCTGGCGGCGTATCTCTTCAGCGTCGTCATCACCGTACTCAATGCCGGGGCGACCTTCTACGAAGCCGCCGCGATGCTCGTCACGTTCGTGCTCTTCGGCCACTGGATGGAGATGCGGTCCCGGCGCGGCACCTCCGACGCCCTTCAGGCGCTCTTCAACCTGGTGCCGCCGAAGGCCCGGGTGGTGCGCCAGGGGCGGGTCGTGGAGATCCCCACCGCTGACATCCAGAAAGATGACGTCGTCGAGCTGCGTCCCGGCGATCGGGTTCCCGTGGACGGCGTGGTCACCCAGGGCGAGACCGCAGTCGACGAGTCCCTGGTGACCGGGGAATCCATCCCCGTCACGAAGCGGCAAGGCGATCCGGTGATCGGAGGGAGCATCAGCCAGTCGGGATCGGTTCGATTCACGGCGACCAAGGTAGGGGAAGAGACGGCGCTGGCCCAAATCGTGAAACTGGTCGAGGAGGCCCAGTCCTCCAAGGCCCCCGGCCAGCGGATCGCCGACCGGTGGGCCCAGTATCTGGTGATTCTCGCGGTGGGTGCCGGTGTCGTGACGTTCGCGGTCTGGTTCGGACTCATGCGAGAGTCCTTGCTCGTCGCCCTCACCTTCGCGATTTCCGCCATTGTGATTGCCTGCCCCGATGCGCTGGGTCTCGCGACGCCGACCGCGGTGGCGGTGGGGACCGGGATCGGCGCCCGCCACAACATCCTGATCAAGAACGCGGCCACACTCGAGCAGGTCTCACGCATCACCGCGGTCGTCATGGACAAGACCGGCACGCTCACCGAGGGGCGCCCGCGCCTCACCGACGTCGAGGGGGTCAACGGGTTCCAGCCCGACGAGGCGCTCCGCTTCGCCGCGGTGGCCGAGGCGCGCTCGGGCCACCCGCTCAGCAAGGCGGTGTTGGAGGAGGCCGAGCGGCGAAGGATCTCCGTCGACAGCGAGGTCACGGGATTCGAGAACCTCGCGGGGCACGGCGTCCGGGCGACGGTGTCCGGGCGCGAAGTTATGGTGGGGACGGCCAAGCTGATGCGGGACCGCGGCATCGACCTGGCGCCTGTGCAGGCACACCTGGACCGGTTGCTTGCAGGTGGGAAGACGATCATGCTCGTGGCTGTAGACGGCAAGATGGCCGGAGTGGCCGCGGCCGCCGACCCGATCCGGGAGACGTCGCGCCGCGCGGTGGAGGGCCTCCGCCGCCTCGGGATCGAGGTGGCGATGATCACCGGGGACAACCGGCAGACGGCGGAGGCGGTGGCGGGACAATTGGGCATCCAGAGGGTCTTCGCCGAAGTGTTGCCCGAACAGAAGGTCGACTATGTGAAGCAGCTGCAACAGGAAGGGAAGTTCGTGGCGATGGTCGGGGACGGGGTGAACGACGCGCCCGCGCTGGCCCAGGCGGACATCGGGATCGCCATCGGCGCGGGGACCGATGTGGCGATCGAGACCGCCGAGGTCGTGCTGATGCGGTCCGACCCTGCGGACGTCCTGCGCGCCATCTTCCTGTCGAAGGCGACCGTGGGGAAGATGCGTCAGAACCTCTTCTGGGCGTCCTTCTATAACGTCCTCGCAATCCCCGTCGCCGCCGGCGTTCTCTACCCGCGCTTTGGCATCATGCTCCGCCCGGAGTGGTCGGCGCTCCTCATGTCCGCGTCCTCGATCGTCGTGGCGACCAACGCGGTGCTGCTGAAGACCTCGGAGCGCCACATGGGAGAGATCTGAATCTTTCGCGCTTTGGCTCGCGCAAATGGGACTAGGAACTAAATTACGTAGATAGGAAGAGAGGATTCCCCGGATGGTGACCACCGAATCTGGCCGTTCCGCACAACTCACGGTGTCCGCGAAGCCGCTTCCTTCTGATGAGCTCCGCCGGATGGATGCCTACTGGCGGGCCGCCAACTACCTGTCGGTTGGGCAGATCTACCTCTACGACAACCCGTTACTTCGCGAGCCACTCACGCCGGAGCACGTCAAGCCGCGGCTGCTCGGGCACTGGGGGACTACCCCGGGGCTCAATTTCATCTACGTCCATCTCAACCGGGTGATCAAGCAATACGACCTGAACATGATCTACGTCACCGGGCCCGGGCACGGCGGGCCGGGACTCGTGGCCAACACCTATCTCGAAGGGACGTATAGCGAGGTTTACCCGCATATCTCCCGGGATGCGGACGGGATGAAGCGGTTGTTCACGCAGTTCTCGTTTCCCGGCGGCGTGCCCAGTCACGTCGCCCCCGAGACCCCAGGGTCGATCCACGAGGGCGGGGAGCTTGGCTACGCCCTCGCCCACGCCTACGGCGCTGCGTTCGACAATCCGGACCTTCTGGTCTGCTGCGTCGTCGGCGACGGAGAAGCGGAAACCGGCCCGCTGGCGACGAGCTGGCACTCGAACAAGTTCCTCAACCCAGTGCGTGACGGCGCGGTGCTGCCGATCCTGCATTTGAATGGCTACAAGATCGCCAACCCCACGGTGCTGGGGCGGCTCAGCGACGAAGACCTCTCCCAACTGTTCACCGGCTATGGGTACACGTCGTACTTCGTGGAGGGAAAGGATCCGGAGTCCACCCATCAGCTGATGGCGGCGACGCTCGACGCCGTTATCGCCGACATTCACCGCGTGCAGCAGGAGGCGCGCGCCGGCGGATACAAGGGCCGCCCGGCGTGGCCGATGATCATCCTGCGCACACCGAAGGGCTGGACGGGCCCGAAAACGGTGGACGGCAAGCCGATCGAGGGCACGTGGCGCTCCCATCAGGTGCCGCTGGCGGAGGTCAAGTCCAAGCCGGAGCATCTCCGGCTGCTCGAGGAGTGGATGAAGAGCTACCGGCCCGAAGAACTCTTCGACGCCAACGGGACGCCACGTCCGGACCTGGCGGAGCTGGCGCCGAAAGGCGGTCGGCGGATGGGGGCCAACCTCCATGCCAACGGCGGTCTGCTCCTGCGAGATCTCGCGATGCCGGATTTCCGCGGCTACGCGGTTGACGTCCCCAAGCCGGGGACGGTGACCACAGAGGCCACGCGGGTGCTCGGACGGTTTCTGCGCGACGTGATGAAGTGGAACCCCACAAACTTCCGCGTGATGGGGCCCGACGAGACGGCCTCGAACCGCCTCGACGCGCTGTTTGAGGTGACCGATCGGGTGTTCACCGGTCCCATTCTCCCGACCGACGACCATCTCTCGCCGGACGGCCGTGTGATGGAAGTCCTGAGTGAGCACCTGTGCCAGGGGTGGCTCGAGGGATATCTCCTGACCGGACGGCACGGCTTCTTTTCCTGTTACGAGGCGTTCATTCACATCGTGGACTCGATGTTCAATCAACACGCGAAATGGCTCAAGGTGACGCGCCACCTGGCCTGGCGGCGGCCCATCGCGTCTCTGAACTATCTTCTGACGTCCCACGTCTGGCGGCAAGATCACAACGGCTTCAGCCACCAGGATCCGGGGTTCATCGACCATGTCGTCAACAAGAAGGCGGACATCGTCCGCGTGTACCTGCCGCCCGATGCGAACACGCTCCTCTCCGTGGCCGATCACTGCCTGCGCAGCCGGCACTACGTGAACGTGATCGTGGCCGGCAAGCAGCCGGCCCTGCAGTGGCTCGACATGGACGCGGCGGTCAAGCACTGCACGGCCGGGATCGGGATCTGGCCCTGGGCGTGCACCGACCAGGACACTGAGCCGGACGTGGTGATGGGGTGCGCCGGCGACGTCCCCACGTTGGAGACGTTGGCCGCGGTGGACCTGCTCCGTCGGCATTTTCCGGACGTCAAGATCCGGGTGGTGAACGTCGTCGATCTGATGACGCTCCAGCCCCGAAGCGAGCACCCGCACGGCCTCTCGGACCGCGAGTTTGATTCGATGTTCACGACCGACCGGCCGATCATCTTCGCCTACCACGGCTATCCCTGGCTGATCCACCGGCTGACGTACCGCCGGACGAATCACGCGAATCTCCACGTGCGGGGCTACAAGGAGGAAGGAACCACGACGACGCCGTTCGACATGACGGTGCTGAACGAGCTCGACCGGTTTCACCTGGCCGGGGACGTGGTCGACCGCGTCCCGAGGCTCGCACGCGTGGGGGCGCACTTCAAGCAGCTCCTGCGCGACAAGCTCATTGAGCACCAGCAGTACATCGTCACGCACGGCGACGACATGCCGGAGATTCGCGAGTGGCAGTGGCCGTGTTAGCCTCGCCGGGCCCCTGGACGTACATCGCATGAGGTCGCTCCGCGTCCTGGCGGTGAACGTCGGCTCTTCGTCCCTGCGGGTGGACGTGTGGAGCATTCCCGGAACGAACCCGGAGGTGAGGCTTGAAGCCGATGGGATCGGCTGCCCGCGCGCGACGGTGTCGGCGGGCGATCGGGTCGACGAGACAACGGGACTCCGGGACCACACGGCGGCGCTCGACGTGCTGCTCGGCCGCCTGGAAGAGCCGGCCCGATTGGATTGCGCCGGCCACCGGGTGGTGCACGGTAGGCCGCACTACCGCGAGCCGGTGTGGGTGGACGATCGGGTGCTGGCGGATCTTGACGGGCTCGGCACGCTGGTCCCCCTCCACGTACCGCCCGCGCTCCGGGTGATCCGGCATCTCCTCCGGACGCTCCCGGGCGTGCCGCAGGCCGCCGTGTTTGACACCGCGTTCCACGCCGCTCTGCCTGCTCGGGCGTTTGAATATGCCCTGCCGGCAGCCTGGCGGGCACAGGGGATCCGGCGGTACGGGTTCCACGGGCTGGCCTGCGCCGATGCGGCGGCTCAACTCGGGTCAGCGCTGCGGGAGCGTGCCGTGCTTCTCCACTTGGGCGCCGGATGCTCGGCCACGGCGCTTCTCCGGGGCCGCAGCATCGACACCACAATGGGTCTCACGCCGCTCGAGGGCTTGATGATGGCGACACGATGCGGCGATCTCGACCCCGCGATTCCGCTCTACCTGCAGCGGCAGCAGGGGCTCTCCGTGGACGAAATCGACCAGGCGCTGAACCACGAGAGCGGCCTGCTGGGCCTCTCAGGCGTGTCCGGCGACATGAAGATTCTCCTTAGCCGCACGGACGAGCCGGCGGTCCGGCTCACCCTCGACGTCTTCTGTTATCGGGCCGCGAAGGCGGCGGGGGCGATGGCGGTGGCGCTGGGCGGGTGCGACCAGCTGATCTTTACCGGCGGCATCGGGGAGCACGCAGCGCCGGTCCGGGCCGAGATCCTCGCGCACCTCGCATTCCTGGGCGCCCGCGTGGACGAAGCCGCCAACCTGGCGAACGCCGCAATCATCTCGCCTCCGCAGAGTTCCATCTCGGTCCACATCGTCCGTATCGACGAGGGGCGGCAGATTGCTCTGGACACGGCGCGGTTACGCAGGCGTGAATCGGTCTGAGACTCTACCGGCTGTCTGGGAGGTCTCGCATGGCCACGTCGACAGAGTCCTCGAACAGCATCGGAGATCTCGGAATCGAGGCGCTCACCGAGTTGGCGCTGGACCTGCGGGATGAGGGCGGACGGCCTGATCATGGATCTGCTTGCGGCCGAGATGACCGCGCGCATCGGCAAGGACCCAAGCGGGCAGTATCGTGAACTGACGGCGGAGGTGGGGACGCCGTACTACGCGCGCATCGACGCGCCGGCAACGCCCGCGCAGAAGGCGGCGTTGGAACAACTGGCGCCCGAGGCGATCACGGAAGGCCCCCCGGACAGTGCGCCATCGCCCAGCCGTGGGCGTCGGTATCCCACGTCAGGGCGCAGCAGCACATGGGGGAGATTTGAACCATCTCCGGTCTGCTCGGCCAATAGGATTCGTGCCGCAAACGCGCCTCCTTGACAGGCTTCTTAGCGTTCAAGATAATGCTTTATAAATGGATAACTTGAGGACTCTCGAGCATCGGCGATTCAAGGACGACGTGTACGCAGAGTTTGCCCGTATCGGCCAGGCGTTGGCCAGTCCGAAGCGCCTGGAGATGTTTGATCTGCTGGCCCAGCGTGAGTGGGCGGTCGAAGACCTCGCCAGCGAGATGGACTTGACGATTGCCAACACCTCGCAACATCTCCAAGTATTGCTGCGCACCCGGCTGGTGGAGGCGCGGCGCCAGGGTACCCGAGCGTACTACCGGCTGGCCGGCGGAGACGTCTACCGAATGTGGCAGACCATGCGCGAGCTGGGTGAGGCGCGTTTGGCGGAGGTGCCCGCGGTGGTCAGGCGGCATCTCGGCGACCGTCCGGATATGCAGGTCCTCAACGTCACCGAGTTGCTCCGGCGCGTCAGGGCAGGGGACATTATCCTGCTCGACGTGCGTCCGGAAGAGGAGTATCGGGCCGGGCATCTCCCGGGAGCGCGGCCGGTGCCGCTGGCGGAGCTGGCGCGGTCCCTCAAGACGTTGCCCAAGCATCGCGAGCTCGTCGTGTACTGCCGGGGTCCCTACTGCGTGTTCTCGGACGAAGCGGTGGCCCTCCTCCATCGCAAGGGGTTTCAGGCACGACGCCTCCGCCTGGGGTTTCCAGACTGGCAACATTCAGCGACTTCGTAGCGGAGGTTACTGAGGCATGAACGTGCACGCCTTACGTGAACAGCTGGAGCGTCACCAGCCGGTGACGGTTCTGGACATCCGCGTGGCCGAGTCCCGGGCGGAGTGGGCGATCCCGGGAAGCGTGTGGGTGGATGCCTACCACGCCGTCAAGCAAGGAGATTACCGGACGCTTGCCGCGCTGGACCTTCCCATTGGACCGCCGGTCGTGGTGGTCTGCGAGATGGGGGCGACCAGTCAGCTCGCGGCAACCTACCTGCGCTCCCAAGGAGTGGCGGCAGAGTCGCTCGATGGCGGGATGCGGGCGTGGAGCCTCGCCTGGAACCTCGCGGAACTGCGGTTGGCCGGCGGCGTCACGGTGGTTCAGGTCCGCAGGACGGGCAAGGGGTGCCTCTCCTATGTCGTGGCCGATCACGGCGAGGCCCTGGTCATCGACCCGGCCCTGGGCTCGGACGTCTACCGGGAGATCGCCGCCGCGAGCGGACTCAAAATCC
>DASYZR010000027.1 GCA_035945995.1 bacterium | reverse complement strand
GCTGGGCCGCCAGGAAGAAGAGCACCGCGGGGCCGATCACCATGGTCGCGGCCGCCATCAGCAACTGCCACTGCGACGTGTACTCCCCCGTGAAGAACGTCAGGCCCAGCGCGAGCGTGAACTTGTTCGGGTCGTTGAGGTAGATGAGCGGCCCGAGAAAGTCGTTCCACACCGCCAGGGCCGAGAAGATCGCCACCGTGGTCAGCGCCGGCCGGCTCAGCGGCAGGATCACAAACGAGAAGACCTCGAGGGGCGTGGTGCCGTCGATGTAGCCCGCCTCGTCCAGTTCGCGGGGGATGGTGCGGAAGAACTGCCGCAGCAGGAAGATGTTGAAGATGCCTCCGCCGAACCACGCCGGGAGGATCAGGGGCACGAACGTGTTCACGAGGTGGGCGCGGGCCCAGACGAGGTAGGTCGGGATCAGGATCACTACCGACGGCAGGATCAGCGTCGTCATCAGCAGGGCGAAAATCCAGTCTCGCCCCGGCCACCGCAGCCGGGCGAAGCCGAAGGCGGCGCACGCCGACGTGACGACGGTGCCGACGACCGCCGGGACGAGGATCGTCAGCGTATTGAGCAGATAGCGGAGCGACGGGACGTCGGTGAACGCCTCCCGGTAGTTGGCGATCCGGAGTGGATGGGGAATCCACTGAGGCGGATAGGCGAAGATCTGCACCGGTTCCATCACCGAACTGCGCACCATCCAGACGAACGGCAGCAGCGACAGCACCCCGCCGCCGGCGCACAGGAGGTAGACCGCGGCCCGCACCGCCGCGGCCCGGCGGCGCGGGCGGGGACGGACCGCGGGGCGTTCCGCGACCGGCGCCGCGGGTGCGATCGTCATCGCTCGCCCTCGTAGTAGACCCACACGCGCGACGAGCGGAAGATGAGTGCCGTGAGCGCCGCGATGATCACGAACAGGATCCACGCCATCGCCGCAGCATAGCCCATCTGCCCGTCGGCGAACGCGCTCCGGTACAGATAGAAGACGTAGAACAGGGTCGCGTTGTTGGGGCCGCCCTGCGTCATGACGTAGGCCTGGGTGAACGCCTGCAGGCCGTGGATCAGACTCAGCACGAGGTTGAAGAGAATGACCGGGGTGATCATGGGGATGGTGACGTGCAGCGCTTTGTGCCGGCTGGCGCCGCCGTCGATGTCCACCGCCTCGTACAAATGCTGCGGCACGTCCTGCAGCCCCGCGAGGAAGATGATCATCGTCCCCCCGACGCTCCACAGGCTCATCAGGATCAATGACGGCAGCGCGGTGCCGGGCGCGTACACCCACTGCGAGGGGGGCAGGTGGAGGAACCGCAGGCCGGCGTTGAGCACGCCGAATTCCGGATTGAAGAACCACAGGAAGAGCACGCTGCTCGCGACGACCGGAAAGATCGACGGCAGGTAGAAGACCGTGCGGAAGAGGCCGAGCCCCCGGATGCGCTGGTTCAGCAGCACCGCCAGCCCGAACGCGACGGCCATCCCCAGCGGGACGCTGCACGCGGCGTAGACGACGGTGACCTTGAGCGACGTCCAGAACAACGGGTCCCGCAGGAATAGGCGGAGGTAGTTGCCGGCGCCCACCCAGGACGGCGCGCTGATGATCGGCCAGTCGGTGAACGACATAACGAGGCTCGCCGCGATCGGGCCGATCGCGAACAGGACGAAGCCGAGCACCGCGGGCGCCACGAAGAGCCACGCCCAGGCCGTCTCGTGCCTGTGCACTCGGACCTCCAGGTCCGCCGTTCGCCGGACCGCGTCCGGTATCCCGGACGGCTTCCGGTAGATCAACCAGCGCGACGCACCCGGTTAGACGGTCCGCGCGGGGAGTCCTCTTGCCGGGCGTCCGGCGAGGAGGGAATCTTCCGGCTGCTCACGCACACGTTTCACTCGACATGCCGTACGCTGTCCGGTATGCCGGACAAAAGGGGGATGGAGGCATGAAGCGCGTGCGACCTGCGATCACGAGAAAGCGTTTCCTCCAACTGGCCGGCGCGTCCGCGGCGGGATCGATGCTGGGCGCCCTTGGGAGCGGCCGGCCGGTCCGGACCGCCCGCGCGGCGGGAAGCAAGGTGGAACTGCGATTCGTGTTCTGGGGATCGATCAACGAGCGCAACGGCGTCGAGCACATGATCGACTCGTTCAACACGGCCCACCCGGACATCCACGTGACGCCGCAGTACATTCCAACCACCGGCGACACGTACACCGAGAAACTCACGGCGATGCTGGCGTCCGGCGATCCGCCCGACGCCGCCTACGTCACCGGGGCCGTGGCCTTTGCCTACGCCCAGGCCGGCCGGCTCATGGACCTGTCCAAGTACGTGAAGGCCGATCCCTCGCAGCTCCTGCCCAACGCGTTCTACCGGTTTGGGAACCAGGTGGTGGGCTCGTCGATCGGGGAGATCTCGGTGCTCTATTACAGCAAGGACCTCTTCGACGCCGCGAAGGTGCCTCATCCGCCCGCGGACCCCAAGGACGCCTGGGGGTGGGATCAGTTCCTCGAGATCGCGCGGAAACTCACGCGGGACCGCAACGGGAAAGACGCCACGAGCCCCCGGTTCGATCCGAACAACATCGCCACGTACGGCATCTCGATCAACACCGCGCCCACGAGTTATCTCCCGCTGGTCTGGAGCAACTACGGCAACTTTGCCAACGATCTCGGGACGCGGCTCACGCTGTCCGATCCGCAGGCCGTGGAGCCGATCCAGCGGCTCGCGGAACTGATCCACAAGTACCACGTGGCGCCGACCCCGGCGGCGAGCTCGCAGATGCCCGCGACCGAGATCCTGATGCAGTCGCGCCGCGTGGCGATGGACCTCAACGGCCACTGGAAGGTCCTGGACTACAGCCACGTGAACGGCCTGCGGTGGGATATGGGCGCGCTCCCGCGGTTCAAGCGCCCGGCGACCCTGCTCGTGGCTTCGGCGCGGGTGATCTTCGCCGCCACCAAACACCCCGATGAGGCCTACCAGTTCTACCGGTACCACATCGATCCGAAGGCGGTCGACCTGTTCAAGGACGGCCTCTGGATGCCGCCGCAGCGCGAATACTACGACAACTCGGCCATGACGGACGCGTGGCTCAGCGGCAAGCCGGGGGTCTATCCGCCCGGGGCCAAGGCGCTCCTCCCGGCCTACGTCAAGCGCTACATCCCGCATCAGGCGCCGGAGTACTGGCTGCGGAATCTTCAGCAGATCTATGCCAAGGCGGTCGTCCCGGCGTTCGATCTCGTCTGGACCGGGAAGGCGTCCGCCAAGCAGGCGATGGAGCAGGCCGCCGCGGACGCGAAGCCGCTGATGCAGGGCCGATGGAACTAAAGGCCGGCACAGGGGTGACGTGGGCGGCGACGCCGGTTCCGCTGACCGTCGCCGCCCGCAGCCCGTCGATCGTGCGCGTGGTGATCGGGCCGGACGGCGCGGGCGCCTCGTTCCTTCCAGAGCCGGAACAGGTGTCCGCGGCCGCCGCGGGGGCGCGGGCGGTCGCGCCGCCGGAGACGCTTGACACCGGCGCGCTGGTGCTCACGCTCGCCCCCGAGCCGGCGCGTCTCGAGTTCGCGAACCGGGCCGGCGAGGTGCGCCTGCGCCTTCCGCTCGCGGAGGTGCGTCTTGCGCCGCATCCCCTTCTCCGCGTCGAGATCGTGGGCGAACAGCACTTCTACGGCCTCGGCGAAAGCGGCCCGCCGTTCGACCGGCTGGGCGTGTCCCGCCGCCTGTGGACCAAGCATGTCAGCCACGGCTACGGCTCGGACATCTCGATTCCGCTGCTGGTGTCCCACCGAGGCTACGGTCTGTTCTTTGACAACTCGTCCGCGGCGTCGGTGGACGTGGGGCGCTCCGACGGCCGGTTTTGGATCGAGTATGCGTGCGACTCAGGGCCGCTGGTGCTGTACTATCTCGCCGGCGTAGGTCCGCGCGACGTGCTGGGAGAGGCGGCCGCACTCCTCGGCCGCGCGCCGATGCCTCCCCGCTGGGCGCTCGGATATATGCAGTCCTCGCGCCATTTCCATGACCGCGACGAACTGCGCCGGCTGTCCGACACGATCCGGGAGAAGCGGCTGCCCTGCGACACGCTCATCTTCTTGTCGACGTACGGCGAGGCCCTCGGGTGGAACCGGGGGGTCGGGCATCTCGAGTGCGAGCCGACGCTCATCCCGGAGCCGGAGGCGTTCTTCGGCGATCTCCGGAAGCGCCACTTCCACGTGATGACCCACGAGTACCCCGTCCTGCATCCCGAGTCGCCGGGCTACCCGGACGCCGCCTCGAGGGAGTACCTGGTCGACGCCGGGTACGCGCCGGCGTCGCCACGGGAGTCGCGTCCGCCGGCATCCTACCAGGAGGGACAGCGGTATCTGGACTTCTCCCAACGTGAGGTCCGGGAGTGGTGGTGGCGCCAGCACGGCGAGCTGGCGCGGTGGGGTGTGGACGCCTGGTGGCTCGACGGCGGCGAGGGACCGCCGTCGTGGGCGCGTCTGGCGGGCGGGCCGGGCGCCGTCCTGGACAACCGCTACGATGTGCTGCGAATGCAGGCGTTCGCGGACGGAGAGGCGGCCGACCGGCCGCGGGGGCGGGTGTACCTCCTGTGCCGGTCCGGCGGTCCCGGCATGCAGCGCCACGGCGGGGCGTGCTGGTCGGGTGACATCAACAACACCTTCGCAACCCTGGAAGGACAGATCCCCGCCGGACTCAGCATGGCCATGTCGGGCGTGCCCTACTGGGGCACGGACATCGGCGGCTTCTACCACGCAGTACCGGAAAGCCCCGAGTTGTTCGTGCGATGGTTTCAGTTCGGGACGTTCTGTCCGGTGTTCCGGTCGCACGGCCACGTCTGGCGCGATCACGTGCCGTGGGCGCACGGCCCGGAAGTGGAGGACATCTGCCGGCGCTATCTCGAACTCCGGTATCGCCTGATGCCCTACACGTACACGCTCGCGTGGCAGGCGCATCGCCAGGGGCTGCCGCTGATGCGGCCGCTCGTCCTGAATTACCCCGAGGACCCGCGCGCGTGGGACCTCGGCGGTCAGTACCTGTGGGGCGACGATCTGCTGGTGGCGCCCGTCACGCGCGCCGGAGCCACGCAGTGGCCGGTCTATTTGCCGGCCGGCGTCTGGTACGACTTCTGGACGCACGAGCGCTACGAGGGGCCTCACGGAGTCGGCGCCGCGGCGCCGCTTGACCGTCTGCCGTTGTTCGTGCGGGAAGGCGCGATCATCCCGATGGGTCCGGCGGTGCAGTACCATGACGAACGCCCGCTCGACGAGGTGACCCTCCTCATTTACGGCGGGCAGAAGTCGTCGTTCACGCTGTACGAAGACGACGGCGCAACGCGCGGCTACGAACAGGGTCGGTGTGCGCTGACCGAGGTGGAGTGCGTCTCGAATGCCGCGGGTCTCACGGTTCGCATCGCCGCGCCGAAGGGCGAGGCCTCGCTGATCCCGGCGGGCCGCGCGTACACGCTGCAGGTCCATGCTCCCAAGCCGCCGCGTGGCGTGAGACTCGACGGCCATGGTGACGTGGCGCGGCAGCATCCGTGCACGGCCGAGGGTTGGTGGCACGACGGGGGACATTTCGTGTTCATCCGCGTGCCGCGGACCCCGGCCTCCGTGACGATCGGGTGGTGAGCAAAGACACCGAACCGAGGACCGCGATCGCCGCCGGGCCGGTCGACGCGCGGCGCAGCCCCCACGCGATCCTGCGTCCGCTCGACGCGCGCGCCGTCCGGTTCACGGGCGGGCTGTGGGCGGCGCGCCAGTCGGTGAACCGCGACCGGGCGCTGCCGCACGGCCTGCGCATGCTGGAGGAAGCGGGGACCCTCGAGAATCTCAGAATCGCGGCCGGCCGCGCGGCGGGCCGGTACCGCGGCCCG
>DASYZR010000026.1 GCA_035945995.1 bacterium | reverse complement strand
GCGCGGCTCGTTTGTGTTCCGTTCGATTCAGGTGTCCGCGGTCACGGCGGCGATCCGCCGGCTGCAGGAGAGCGGGGACATCGTCGTGGTCCGCCACTCCACCGGAACCCGCGAGGTCCTGTACTGACCCTCGTCGTCGCGGTCCTGGCCGGCCTCGCGATCGGCCGGTTGCGCGGCGGGCGGGTGAGCAATCTCGCGCACGTGGCGCCGCGTTGGATGTCGCTCTTCGTCCTGGCCGTCGCAATGGTGACCGCGGCGCGGAGCGCCGCGCTGCCGGCCGGCGTGGCGCGAACGCTGGTCGTCGGCGGCTACGCGCTGGCCCTCGCCGGACTCGCCGCCAACCTCCGCCTTCCGTGGCTGTGGCCCGCGCTGGCCGGCGCCGCTCTCAACATGGTCGTGATCGCGGCAAACGGCGGGCGCATGCCCGTCTCCCCGGGCGTGCTGCGGGAAGCGGCCGGCCGCGTCATCCTCGGCGGGACGACCGGGCCCTTCTACGTCCTCACCGGGCCGCGCACGGCGCTGCCGTTTCTCGGGGATCTCCTGCCGCTCGCGGCCGGCGGCGTCGGCGTGATTCTCAGTCCCGGCGACGCGTTGCTCGTCTTGGGGATTGCGGGAATCGTCCAGGCCGGCATGATGCGGCCGCACGGTGGAGAGGAAGGCGGCCCGGTGTAGCGAACACGTGTACGATAAGCGACGGGTGGGGCTCTCGAGATACGGGGCCCTTTTTTTCTTTGTCTTGCCGCGTCTAAATGCAGGAGTATGGGGGCATGTGGAGAATGGTGGGGGCTCGTAGGGATAAGTGGGGACAGTCTTGGCACACGCCGTAGGCAGATGGCGGGAGCGGTCGTTGACGGCGGTACATGCTGAGAGGCGAAGCGCAGTATGCGCTGGACGAGAAAGGGCGGGTGGTCATCCCGCCCAAATTCCGGCCGATCATCGGCGAACGGATCATCGTGACCCGGTGGATCGACCCGTGCCTCTTTGCGTTCTCCGCCGTCGAGTGGCAATCGCTTGAAGAGAAGCTCCGCGTGCTGCCCCTCGGACAGCATGAGGCTCGGCGATACGTCCTGTCGGCCGCCGAGGATTGCGATCTGGACCGGCAGGGCCGGATTTACCTCGCGCCGCATCTGCGCGAGCACGCCGGCATCACGCGATGGGTGACGATCATCGGCGTGGGGGGACACCTGGAACTCTGGAGCACTCCGGCGTGGCGGAGGCGGCTCCAGAAGGTGCGCAAGGCGCCTGACGAGCTGGCCCAACAGCTGCAGGCGCTGACGCTCTAGGGCATGGCGGCGGTGACTCGTGGTGGCGGCGGTGGCCGTGTGGATGGGTACGGCGACAGAATCCCCTTACACAACGGTGCACGTCCCGGTCCTCGTGGACGAGGTCTTGACGTATCTCGCGCCTCGTCCCGGCGCCCTGATCGTTGATGCCACGCTCGGCGAGGGCGGGCACGCCGAGGCGATCCTCCGGCGCATCGCGCCGGCGGGCCGGCTGGTCGGGCTCGACCGCGACGCGCAGGCGCTCGAGCGCGCGCAGGAACGCCTCCGCCCGTTTGGACAGAACGTGACCGTGGCGCATGCAAACTTCGGCCGGCTGGACGACGCGTTGACCGGGCTGGGCGTGGGGGCGGTGGACGGAGTGCTGCTCGACATCGGGGTTTCGACGCGGCAGCTGGTGGAGGCGGAGCGCGGGTTCAGCTTCGACCGCGTCGGCCCGCTCGACATGCGAATGGACCGCAGCGAGCCGCGCACCGCGGCCGACCTCGTCAACACGCTGCCCGAGCGCGAACTCGCGGATCTGATCTACCGCCTCGGCGAGGAGCGGGCCTCCCGGAAGATCGCCCGGCAGATCGTCGCCCGCCGTCCGCTCCGCACCACCCGCGATCTCGTGAGGGCCGTCGAGGCCGCGATCGGCTCGAGCCGGGGACGGCTGCATCCGGCGACGCGGACCTTCCAGGCGCTGCGGATCGCGACGAACGGCGAGATCGACGCCCTCGAACGGGGACTGCCGCAGGCGATCCGGCGGCTGCGCCCCGGCGGCCGGGTGTGCGTGATCGCCTTTCACTCGATCGAAGACCGCGTCGTCAAGACGACGCTCGCGCGGTACGCCCGCGGCTGCACGTGTCCGCCCGGGCTGCCGGAATGCCGCTGCGGCGGGGAGCGGCTCGTGCGAATCCTGACCAAGAAGCCCGTCACACCGTCGGCGGCGGAAGTGGCGCGCAACCCGCGTGCGCGAAGCGCCCGCCTGCGCGCGGCCGAGCGTCTCATCACCGCCGAGGACACATCCGGGCGGCGGGGTGCGGTCGCATGCTAGCCGTCGAACAGCGGCACCGTGTCTATCCGATACTGCTTCCAGAATCTTGGGGCACCGAAGGGGGGGAGGCGACCCGGCGTCGGCGGAGACGTTATCCTGTTGTTGCAGCGCTCACGATCGCAGCATTCGCGGTACTCCCGTTCATCGCATACGTCGCAGCCGTATCCAATGCCGCACACATCGGCTACCAGATGCTCCAGCTGTCGAAGGACATCGCCGCCCTAGAGATGGCCCACGAACGTCTCCAGGCCACCGCCTCCTCCCTGCGGGCCCCGGATCGTATCGAGCGTCTGGCCACCGTGCGCCTCGGCCTCCGCCCGCCGGGGGCCAGGCAGATCGCCGCGATCCGCCTGCCCGAGACCGCCGTCCGCCCCGACACCCGCGGCGGCGGGCTGTGGCAGCGGTTGGGTGATTACTTCAAACGTAGCGAGGCTCAGGCCGCACCGGCTCCACGATGAACCGGCGCAACCGGAACGGGTCGCGCCGCGGCGGCGTCACATCTGAAGGCTCGGGACCTCCCAGGAGTCGCGGGAGGTCCGCGAAGTCCCGGGGGAAGCGTGCCGCCCGGGGCGGCCCCGACTATCGCGGGGCAGACCCCGCCTACCGCGGGGCAGGTCCGGACGGAGTCGGCCGCGGGCGGCTCGCTGTTTTGGCGGGCCTCTGGCTGTGCGCGTTCGGCCTCCTGCTTGTCCGCATGGTCGATCTCCAAATTGTCCGCGCCGGGGCCCTCGGACGTCTCGCGGTCCGCCAGCAGCTGGAGTCGCTGCGGCTGCCCGGCCGCCGGGGATTGATCCTCGACCGCGCCGGGCGCCCGCTCGCGGTCAACGTCGAAGTCGACTCCGTCTACGCGGTGCCGAGCGCGATCGACGACCCGGAGGCCTTCGCGCAGCGGGTCGGTCCGGTCCTCGGTCTTGCGCCGGGAGAGGTGCTCGCGCGCCTGCGCCGGGGCGGCGCCTACTTCGCCTGGCTCGCGCGGCGGCGGCCGCCGGACGTCGCGGACGCCCTGCGGCGGCTCTCCCTCGGCGAGACGGTCGGGGTGCTCCCGGAGTCGCGGCGGGCATATCCCGCCGGGGCGCTGGCCGCGAACGTGCTCGGCTTCACCGGCACGGACGATGCGGGGCTCGCCGGCCTCGAGCTGCAGTACGATCGCGTGCTGCGCGGAACCGGCGGGATCGAAACCGCCGACCGGGACGCGATCGGCCGCGAGCTCGTGCAAACCGAGCGCGTCGTCACGGCCCCGCGCGACGGCGCCACCCTCGTCCTGACGATCGACGAAGTCATCCAGCACGTCGCCGAGCGGGAGGTCGCCCGCGCCGTCGAGCACGCGCGGGCCCAGGCGGGTGTTGCGATCGTCATGGATCCCGAGACCGGGGGAATCCTCGCGCTGGCGGCCACGCCGTCGTTCGACCCCAACCGGTACCAAGCCGCCCTGCCGCGGCTGTGGAAGAGTCCCGCCGTCGCCGACGTGTACGAGCCCGGCTCGACGTTCAAGCTGGTGCTGGCCGCGGCGGCGCTCGCGAGCGGCGCCGTGACGCCCGCGGACCGGTGGACGGACCCCGGCAAAATCCGTCTGAACGGCGCCACGATCCACGATGCCGAGCCGACCGAGCATTTCGCGTCGCTCAGCCTCGGCGACATTGTCAAGTACTCGAGCAATGTGGGCGCCGCGCAGGTCGCCACCCGGGTCGGCAAGCAGACGATGTCGACGTACATCCGGCAGTTCGGCTTCGGCCGGCCGACGGGGATCGATCTCCCCGGGGAGGTCGGCGGGATCGTCCGGCCGATCTCTCAGTGGTTCGGCCCGAGCCTCCAGAACATCGCCTTCGGCCAGGGCATCTCGGTGACCCCGCTCCAGCTGCTGGTCGCGGCGTCGTCGCTCGCGACCGACGGGCTCGCCGTCCGGCCGCACGTCGTCGCCGTGGTGCGCGACGCGGCCGGCCGGACGATGGCGGCGCCCGGCGACGTCACACGGCGCCGGGTTATCGGCGCCGGAGTGGCGGCGCAGGTCCTGGCCATGATGCGCGAGGTGGTGGCCGGCGGCACCGGCGTCAAGGCCCAGATCGACGGGTACACGGTGGCCGGCAAGACCGGGACCGCGCAGCGCCCCGGGCGGTCGGGGGGCTACGAGCCCGGCGCCTACGTCGCCTCGTTCGTCGGCGTGGTCCCCGTGCCGTCGCCGCGCCTCGCGATCCTGGTGGTGATCGACCGGCCGCGCGGGGCGGTCTACGGGGGCGACGTCGCGGCGCCGGTGTTCCGCGAGATCGCGCGGCAGGCGCTGTGGTATCTCCGCATCCCGCCGGCCGAGGGCCCGCCGGCGTCCCCGGCCGCGGAAATCCGCCCGCCGAACGGGACCGCGCCATCTCCACCATGATGCCGCACGGATGGTATGCTGGGCACAACGTCGAAGGATCGGGGCGGAGGACGCTGGAGGCAACCTGAATGCGCGTCGCAGAGCTCGTGGCCGCGCTGGCCGCGGACGGGAGCGGAGCGGCGGCCGGTCGGGCCGCCGCTTCTGTCGTGGGATCGGCGGACCGGGAGTTCGAGGGGCTCGCGCACGACTCGCGCGCGGTGCGGCCCGGCGACCTGTTCGCGGCGATCCGGGGCTTCGCGCAAGACGGCCATCGACATGCCGCGGACGCGGTGCGGCGCGGCGCGGCCGTCGTGCTGGTGGAGCACCCGCTCGACGGTGTTGCCGCGACGCAAATCGTCGTCCCCGACACGCGCCGCGCGCTCGCGGCGGCGGCCGCCGTCTTCTACCGTCATCCGTCGTCCGCGCTGCGCGTGTGCGGGATCACAGGTACCAACGGCAAGACGACGACGACGTTTCTCGTCGACGCTATCCTCCGCGCCGCCGGCCGGCGCAGCGCCGTCATCGGGACGCTCGGCGTGCAGGTGGACGGGGCGCCGGTGGCCTTTCACGCGACGACGCCGACGACCCCTGAGGCGCCGGACCTCCAGCGCCTGCTGCGCGACATGGTGAACCGCGGCGTCCAGGACGTGACGATGGAGGTGACGTCCCACGCGCTCGAGCTGCACCGCGTGGAGCGCTGCCGGTTCGTGACCGCCGTCTTCACCAACCTCACGCAGGATCACCTGGATCTGCACGGCACACTCGAGGCGTACCGCGACGCGAAGGCGCAATTGTTCGCCATGCTGGAGCCGGACGGCATCGGCGTCGTCAACGCGGACGATTCGGCCGGGGCGGCGATGGCGCGGGCCAGCCGGGCCGCGGTGTGGACGTACGGCATCGAGCGGCCGGCGCGCATTCGCGCCGAGGCGGTTACGCTCGGCCCGCGCGGCACGCGCATGACCGTGGTCTGGCCGGACGGGCGCGTGCCGATCGCGCTGCCGCTGCCCGGCCGCTTCAACGTCAGCAACGCGCTCGCGGCGTTCGGCGTGGGGCTGAGCCGCGGCGTGGCGCCCGAGACGATTCGGCGGACCCTCGAGCGCACGGTCGGCGTGCCCGGCCGCTTCGAGCCGGTCGACGAAGGGCAGCCGTTTGCCGTGATCGTCGACTATGCGCACACGCCGGACAGCCTCGAGCAGGTCCTGCGGCTGGCCGCGGAGATCTCACCGGGCCGGCGGATCGTCGTGTTCGGATGCGGCGGGGATCGTGACCGGACCAAACGCCCCATCATGGGGCGGATCGGCACGAGGCTGGCCGACTACGCGATTTTTACCTCGGACAATCCCCGGGGCGAGGATCCCGAGTCGATCCTGCGCGACATCGCCGCCGGCGTCCCCGGGGCAGGCAACTTCGCGACCGAGGTCGACCGCCGCCGGGCAATCGAGCAGGCGATCGAGCGCGCCCGGCCCGGCGACGTCGTGGTCATCGCCGGCAAAGGCCATGAGACCTACCAGATCGTCGGCGAGCAGGTGATCGATTTCGACGACCGCGCCGTCGCGCGCGAGGTGCTGCGCGCCCGGCAGGCGGGTGATCTCCCACGCGCCGGCGCGGAGGGCCTG
>DASYZR010000025.1 GCA_035945995.1 bacterium | reverse complement strand
GCGCGCTGTCGGCCTCGGGGTTCGCCGCGCGCCGCGGACCCTACGAGCCCCTCCTGCTCCCGTTTCCGCAGATCCCGGAAGTGCATTGCCGCCGCTGCCCGTTCGGGCTCGAGTACGGCCGCTGCCGCATCGAGTGCGCGTCCGCGCTCGACGACGCGATCCGGCGGGAAGGACCCGACACCGTCGCCGCCTTCATCGCCGAGCCGGTGTCGGGCGCGGCCAACGCCGCGGTCGTCCCCCCGCCCGAGTATTTTCCCGCGATTCGCGAGATTTGCGACCGGCACGGCGTCCTGTTCATCGCCGACGAGGTGATGACCGGGCTCGGCCGGACCGGCGCGAACTTCGCCATCGATCACTGGCACGTGGTGCCGGACATCATCACCTGCTCGAAGGGGCTCGGGGCCGGCTACATCCCGGTCGGCGCCGCGATCGTCCGCGAGCGGATCGCGGATCGGATCCTCGCGGTCTCCGGACGGTTCGTCCACGGGCACACGTACGCCGGCAACCCGCTCGCGTGCGCGACCGCCGCGGCGGTGCTGGACTACATCCGGACGCATGAGCTCGTTGCGGCGGCCGGGCGGAAAGGCGGGCTGGTCCGCGACGAGCTCGAGCCCCTCCGCTCGCACGCCGCGGTCGCCGAGGTGCGCGGACTCGGTCTCATGTGGGGCGTGGATTTCCAGGTGCCGGCCGGCCACCCGGCGGCGGCGGCGCCGGGACCGGCGGTCGCGGCGGCCGCGACGCGCAACGGGCTTCTCGTGTATCCGGCGGGCGGATCGCTCCCCGGCACCGTCGGCACTCAGATTCTCGTGGGACCGCCGCTCACGATCTCCGCGGACCAGATCGCGGAGCTCGGGCGGCTCCTCCGGCAGAGCGTCGCGGAGGCGCTGGCCTAGAGGGGAGACAGGTGTTGCGAAGCATGCTGTTCGCTCCGGGCAACGACGCGGAGGCGACCACCCGAGCGCTGCATCATGCCGCCGCCGACGCGGCGATCCTCGATCTGGAAGACACCGTCCCGACGGCGGAAAAGGCGCGCACGCGCCAATTCGTGCGCGACGCCGTGGACGTGCCTCATACAACGAAGGCATACGTGCGTGTGAACGGTGTCGATACGCCGTGGTTCTTCGGCGACCTCGAAGGAATCATCGGATCCGGGGTGGACGGCGTTGTCCTTCCCAAGGTCGGCGGCGCCCTCGAAGTCTACCTGGCCGACAGATTCCTGACACACCTGGAGCGTGAACGAGGCCTGACCGCGGGGAGTATCGATCTGCTCCCCCTCATTGAGACGGCGCGGGGGATGGTGCATCTCCCCGAGATCGCGGCGAGTCGAATCTCGAGGATGCGCCGCCTCACCTTCGGCGCCGTCGATTTGAGTCTCGACGTCGGGTTCACGGCAACGGCAGAAGAGAACGAGCTGCTGTTCGCCCGCACCCGGATGGCCATATACTCTCGCTCGGGTGAGCTCGACCCGCCCATCGACACCGTGTACCTCGACCTCCAGAACACCGCGGGATTCGAAGACGGCTGCCGGCGCGCCCGGGCGCTGGGGTTCCAGGGCCGCCTGTGTGTCCACCCGGACCAGGTGCGGGTGGCCAACCGCGTCTTCGCACCCACCCCGGAGGAGCTGGCATGGGCGAGGGATGTCGTAACCGCATTCCGGGAGGCCGAAGCCCGCGGCCGGGCCGCCGTCGAGGTGCGGGGACAATTTGTCGACTACCCGGTCGTGCGGAGGGCCGAGCGGTTCCTCCGGGAGGCCGGACAACTGTAACGGGCGTGGACTCCGGCGACTCCTGATCGCTCAGGCCGCCGCGGGGATCTGCACTCGGCCCGCGCCCGACGCGACCTCGATGGTCGTCCCGAATGGCTCCGACAGCCCGCGCATCCACGTCAGGATCTCGGCGGCAAGCTCGGGCTTGGCGAGACCGGCGTTCCCCGATCCGGCCAGCCGGTACCGAAGCCAAGACTGAGCGGATGCAGGACGATCTCCGTAAGACGCCGGTCTTCGAAACGGCACAGGGGCAGCACGGTTTCCCAGTAGTGCCGATCGGCCGGAAAGCTTTGGGTGCCGTCCCTGGACAGCTCGCCGAACACTCGTCCGGCGACTTGGCCGGATCGATCGGCGGCGTCGCGTAGTCGTCGGCCGGCTCCCAGCGCTCGCGCCCCAGCTCGTGCGCGTGCAGGCTGACCAGCACGAGATCGGACACCGACCGCGCGGACCGCACGGACCGGAGGTTGCCGTCGAGATCGCCCGCTGGTGCGAATTCATAATCCAACCAGGACCCGATATGCTCTCAGACCGCGCCTGCGCTACGCTCGTACCTAATGATGTCCGCCGGCTGTACCGGAACCAACCGGCGAGGAAGGGGCGATCTTCTGTTGCGGCTTTCATCCGCGGCTCGCGTCATCGTGGTTGCGCTCGCGCTGTTGCTCGTCGTCTCGCTCTCCAGCCGGCCGGACGTTCTCGCCGGTCCGGCGACTGATTCCGACGTCGGCCTCACCGGCAACGTCCTGATCGCCGACGCGGACAACAACCGAATTCTCGAGGTCACCCCGGACAAGCGCATCGCCTGGGAGTTCCCGCGGCCCGGCGATCTGGCCCCCGGCCAGACGTTTGTCGATCCCGACGACGCGTTCTACACGCCCGGCGGCCATACGATCATCACCAACCAGGAAGACAACCACATGATCGCGATCATTGACTACGCGACGCGGAAGATCGTGTGGGAGTACGGCCGTGCCGGCCATGCCGGGAGGGCGCCGGGATATCTCAATACGCCCGACGACGCCTACCAGCTCCCCGACGGCCGCATCACCGTCGCGGACATCAAGAACTGCCGGGTCCTCCTCTTTGACCCGCCCCCCGCGCGCCACATCCGGCGGCAGTTCGGCGTCACGGGGCGGTGCGACGCCGCGCCGGGGCATTTCATGTCCCCCAACGGCGACACTCCCCTCCCCAACGGGAATCTCCTCGTCACCGAGATCGGGCGACGAACCGCGTCCGAACTCGACCTGGCGACCGGGAAAATTCTCTATCGCGTTCCTCTGCCCGTCGCCTACGCATCGGACACGCAGCTGACCCGGGCGGGAGAGTACCTCACCGTAGATTACGTACGCCCCGGCAAGGTCGTTGTCGTCACGCGGAGCGGAAAGGTCCTGTGGTCGTACGGACCCACGTCGGGGCCGGGCATGCTCAATCATCCGTCGTTAGCGATCGAACTCCCGAACGGCAATTTTCTTTTGAACGACGACGAGAATGACCGCGTCATCGTCCTCAGCCGGCGCACCAAGAGAATTCTTTGGCAATACGGGGTGACGGGGGTCGCGGGCCGGAAGCCGGGCTATCTCAAGGATCCGGACGGCGTGGACCTCAAACCGGTGACGTTCGGACGCTAGACTCGATGGAGCTCATCTACGGCGTCGCGGAACCTCTGGTTAAGTTGGTTAAGTCTTCTTGACGGTTTATCTCTGCAATGGTATTATATAGATCGTCAAGCCACACAGCGGCGGTCACCCAATGTCCCACCGTCAGCGATCGACAAGCGCGTCACTAGCCCCTCGAAGACGCGGCGGGGAGCGAAGTGCCCTCGTGCTATCGGCGTCCGATGTGCTTTACGCTCCTGTGGCCACTCTCATGGAGCAGACCAAGGAGCCGCTTCGTCGGGCTATCCTGACACGCTTTCTTCGTGCGGCCGGCTCGGCGCTCAGCGCAGCAAATACCGGCACCTTGACGAAGGCGGCCAGCGCGGATTCAGACCTCACGGCTGTGCTGGCAACCCTTGAGGCGTCGCTTCCGGACGCGGACAGTGCCACCGACGAAGAAGTCATCGCCAGGGCTCAGCTCGGTGGCTTGGACGCACGGCAACAGGTGCTGGAGGCCGAAGGCGGTACGCTAAGCGCCGAGCAGATGGCCCGCCGTCTTCATTTGACCCGGCAGGCCGTCGATCTGCGCCGCACGGAACCATCGTCTCATTGGTCTACCGGTGGGCCGGCACGGATTGCCTGGCAACTCGGCCCGGTCGGAATCTGGCCGTGGGTTCCACAGGTGATCCACGCCTTGGCTCCGCATGACCCATGGCAGCAGGTGTTCTTCTTGTTGAGCCCGCACCCGGACCTCGAAGGCGAAACCCCGTTGCACGCGCTGGGCGCCGGGCGCATTGACGAGGTCGTAGCGCTCGCACGTACCTACGCGGCATATGGCCTCGGGTAGGGCTCCGGATGACCCTACGCCGCCGGCCGATCTTGCAGCGCGAACGCTCCTTCTGACCACAATCCAAGAGCCGGCTTGGCGCGTGTACCCGGGCGACCACCGTCCGCTGCATTTCAACCGGCAGGACGGCCGCTTCAACGATCCCCGGCGGCAAGACGGTGTGCTCTACGCCGCCGGTACCGACGTGGCTGCCTTTGCGGAGCGTCTATTGCTTGCCGCCGGTTTGATCATGGGGCCCGTCGGGGCGGCGAATGGCGTGCGCGTCCCCGTGTCTGCCACGACACTCGAAACCTTTGCGCTCGCGACGATCACCTTCGCGCAACCGCTGACGTGTGTCGACCTGCGGACGCCGTCCGGCCTCACGCAGATCGGCGCAGGCCCTTGGTTGCTGACAGCCCCGCATTCGGTCTCGACCCAGTGGTCGCGGCCGCTATTCATGCATCCAAGCGCCCCGGAGGGAATCGTCTGGAGCTCGCGAGTGGGACAAGCCGTCATCTCCGTGGGACTCCACGAACGCGCCAGGCCGAAGATTACGGCAAAGGGCCTGGGGCCCTTGATTCGTCACCGCAGGCTGCTGGCTGACGCGATCCGGCGGTTTGGCTTGGTGATCACGCCTGGGTGAGAGCGCGCCGAATACGGCGCGCAGGTCGAGGTCGTCGTGGCGGATGCGACCTACGCCTCCTGCGTTTCGGCGAACTGAATAAGCACCCCGTGACCGCTCTTGGGATGAACAAATAATTCCTGCCACGCCGGATTATCGTAGTTCTCACCCACAACCTGGTATCCGGCGGCGCGCAGCTTGGCGGCCCACGAACGCAGCCCCGTGACCTTGAACGTGATGTGGTGCAGACCCTCACCGCGATCCCGCAGGAAACGAACGAGGAAGCTGTCGTCCCCCTTCGGCTCCAACAGCTCGACAACGCCGCCCGGAAGAACATATTGCTTGAAGGCGAAACCGTTGCCGGCCCCGCTCTCCCCGGGGGTCCCACCCAGGAGATCCCGCAGGAGTGGCTCGGCATCCAGGATGCGGCAAACCGCTATCGCCACGTGATCGAACACCACCATGACCAGCACCTCGCGATCGGCAGAGATGCACCGATGATCGTCGGCGATTCGTGGGACGCCTCACCGAGGAAGGCGGAATGTCCGCTTCTACGGAATTCCATGCTCTTCGAGTCCGGCCCTGTGCGTGACAGCACCAGGGATGGCCGAACATACGGAGAAAACGACGTCGTGCCTCCAACCGGCGAGAGGTACCCGTTTCGCACGTTACCGGACTACCTGAGACCAGGCCTGCGCGTCGTTTTCGTCGGCATCAACCCTGGACTCTACTCGGTCGAGCGCGGGCACTATTTCGCGCGGCCGGCCAGCCGATTTTGGCCGGCGTTCTCGCGGTCTCTATTGTCCGCGCCAATTCGCAGGGCGCTGCGCAAGCCCGCGCTTGGACCCGAGCAGGATGTGTCGTTGCTGCGATTCGGCATCGGCTTCACGGACGTGGTCAAGGTACCGAGCCGCAACGCGGGAGACCTCTCGCGTGAGATCTTCCGGGAGTGGGCGCCGCGACTGCTGCGGCGTCTGGCAAAGCATCAGCCCCGGGTCGCCTGCTTTCACGGATTGACCGGGTTTCGGCCGTTTGTGCAGTTTGCGCTGCACGAAGATCCTGCCGGGATTGTGTTGGGAGCGCAGCCCCTCACCGCGGGACGAACCCGGTTGTTCGTCGCTCCGAATCCCAGTCCGGCGAACGCGCACTTCACCGTCGAGGACCAAGTCCGATGGTACGATCGGCTGGCGGAATTCCTGCGCGGCAGCAAGCCGTGACGCCCCCCGGGGGGAGACTCATGCGGGGACTGAGAGACAAGGTCGCGATCATCACCGGCGGGGGACAGGGGATCGGTCGCGCGATCGCGCTGCGCCTGGCGCGTGAAGGCGCGGACATCGTGATCGCGGACGTGAATACCGCCACGGCATCCGTCGTGGCAGGCGAAGTGCGGGCAGCCGGGCGAAGAGCCCTGGCCGTTCAGACCGACGTCGCCCACGCTAACGATCGCCGCGCGCTCGTGGACGCGGCGCTCTCGACTTTCGAAAGAATCGATATCCTCGTCAACAACGCCGGCATCATCCGCGTCAGCGATCCGCTCGAGATTACCGAAGAAGAGTGGGACCTCGTTCAGGCGACAAACCTGAAAGGCACCTACTTCACCTGCCAGGCGGTGCTGCCGCACATGCTCGCACGGGGCCAAGGCAGAATCGTCAACATCGCCAGCATCGCGGCCAAAGCGGGCAGCACCGCGTTCGTTCACTATAACGTCAGTAAGGCCGGCGTCGTCGCCCTCACGCGCAATCTCGCCGTTGCCTACGGAAAACGCGGCGTCACCGTAAACTGCGTGTGCCCCGGCATCGTTGACACGGAGATGTGGGCAAAGATCGAACGCGAGGCCGGCGTCTTGCTGGGGATGGAACCAGGTGAATTCACCCAGAGCCGTGTGAACGCGATCGCGCTGGGTCGCTTGGAACAACCCGAGGATGTGGGAGATGCCGTGGCATTCCTGTGCTCCGAGGACGCGAGATACATCACCGGCCAGGCCATTAACGTGGAAGGAGGCATGATCTTCCACTAAAATGGCGTCTTGCCCGTGAACGGACCTGTGCTACGCCGGTCCGGGCTGGTTCACGCGCATCAGGTACCGGTACGGGTCACTGGTCACGACTGCGCCGCCCGACACCAAGAGGACGGCACCGGACACCCACGCCGCTTCGTCCGAGGCGAAGTAGACGGCCGCCGCGGCAACGTCCTCCGGCCGGCCGACCCGGCGCAGCGGGTAGAAGGCCGCGCGCGCCCGCCGGTCTTCCTCCGTCGCCAGCCAGGGCGCGGTGAGCGACGTCTCGACGACCGCCGGCGCGATGGCGTTCACCCGGATCCGGTGCTGACCCAGCTCAACGGCCATCGTCTGAGTCACATTGTTGAGCGCGGCTTTGCAGGCGCCATAAATGCCCTCGCCTCCGGGCGCCGCGTAGAGACTGTCGATCGAGGACATGAACAGGATCACCCCGCCCGCAGGCTGCCCGCGCATGATCCGCGCCGCGGCCTGCGCGCCGAACACCTGCGCCGTCAGGTTGAGCCGGAGCATCTGGTCCCAGCCGGCGTGGGTCACGTCCAGCCACTCCGTGGCACTCCCCGGCACGTCGGTGAATCCGCCGGCGTTGTTGACCCACACGTCGATCTTGCCGAAGTGGCCGACCGCTGCCGCGGCGGCGGCGCGCAGTTGTTCGATGTCAGTGACGTCCGTCGGTTGCACGGCCGCGCGCCCTCCCCGCGCGGCGATCTGCCCCTGCACCGCTTCCAGGTCCGCGCGGTTTCGGGCGGCCAGCAGCACGGCGGCCCCCTGTTCCGCGAACGCGAGCGCGATCGCGCGCCCGAGACCCCGGCTCGCGCCCGTCACGACACAGGCCTTCCCGGCCAACGAGAACATCAACCCGCCTCCCGGCTCCGCCCGCCCGGCCACATTTCCATGGGACCGCCACGATGAAATGCGCCTCGCCCGGTCTGCAACCCTCGTGCATCCGGCTACGGCCTTGGAAGGCTCTTCTCAGGCGAGGGCCATGCCTGGCGCAGCGCTCCATCGCTGTGCGCGAGGTCTTCCGGCGACGCCGTCCCGAGCGTTCTACGGACTATGCGCTTATCGATCGCGAGTGACTTGGAGACACGCAGCGTGCTCGGATGACGGAGCCCAACGGCGCGCCACACCCGTAGCGGAGAGTCGCCTAGTCCGGGGCGCGTGAAGTACCGGGGCTGACTACTGATCGGGCACACGATGATGTCGGGAAGGTCACGATGACGCGCGTTGGCGCTGACAATCAGCGCCGGTCGGGGCTTGGTCCCGGATCATCCGAGAACGGCACGTCGACAACGATTACCTGCCCCGCTCAAAGGTAATCGTAGAGGGCATCGTCCTCTCCCTCCCAAGCTTCCCGAAGACGAGCCTCGCCGAGTTGTCTCCACCCCAGGCTCTCCAGGTCACGTTCCGACAACGGCTGGATGAGAGCGTACGGCTTGCCGTAATGCGTCACATTATGGCCACAAGTATAGCCAACATGTGAAGACCGTCAATGCCGGAAATAGCCGTCACGCGATATCCGCGAGTATCGCGTGCGCCGCGTTGTGACCCGGCGCGCCCGTGACTTCCCCGCCCGGATGCGTGCCGGCGCCGCATAGGTACAAGCCCTTGATCGGAGTCCGATAGTGCGCCCAGCCGGGCATCGGCCGGCCGGCAAGAAACTGGCTCGGGACGATGTCGAGATGGCGGATGTTGCCGTCGGTGAGGCCGACGCGCTCCTCGAGATCCCGCGGGGTGAAGAGCTGCCAGTCGACAAGGCAGTCCCGAATGTCCGGCGCGTACCGCGCCAGGACGTCGATGAAATGTTCGCCCACCTCGTCGCGCCTCTCGTCCCACGTTCCCTCGGCCAGACGCACCGGCGCGTACGAGGCCCAGATCGACATCACGTGCTTCCCTTCGGGAGCCATCGTCCGGTCGTAGCCCGATGGGATTTGGATGTCCATCACGGGCGCGCGGGGCGGCCGGCCGTGCTTGGCGTCATCCCAGCTCTGCTTGAAGTATTCGATCGAGGGCGAGATCTTCGTATAGCCGAGGTAGCGCGCGTCGTAGTCGCCACGGAAGTATCGGGAGAGATCGGGAAGCCGGCTGAGCGCCGCGTGAAACTTGAAATACGCCGTGTTCGTCTTGAGCCGCCCGACTGTGCGGCGAAATTCGGCGGGCAGGTGTTCTTGGCCGACGAGCCGCAGGAACGTGCGCTTCGGGTCGGCGTTCGACGCGACGACGCGCGCGCGAATTTCCCCGCCGTCCGCCAGGCGAACGCCGACGGCGGCGCCGCCCTCGACCAGGATCTCCGCAACGGCGACGCCCGTCTCTACCGTCACCCCGTGTGACCGCGCCGCCGCCGCCATTGCCTGAGTGATGGTGCCCATCCCGCCCCGAACGATGCCGGTGTTCTCTCGAGGAGTGAAAGCGCTGGATCTGATGTACGTAAAGCACCAGGCGCTGCCGGGGGCGGTCGGGTCGCCGGCATCGTGCGCGTGGATGAACGCGCCGCGAATGGCCTCGTCCTCGAAAAACTCGGTGACCACGTCCTCGACGCTTGCCGCAAGCAACCGGTCCAGAAACGTGCGGTCGTCGGGCGTGCGCAGCCGGGCCGCCAATTCGGCCAGCGTCGGGGGCGCCGTAAGAAAGTACGGGTGAATCAAGGCCGCGGCGCGCTCCCAAAACGCCACCCAGCGCGGATACGCCTCGGCGTCCCGCTTGGAAAAGCGCCCAATCGCCTCCTGGGTTTGTTCCACGCTGTCCCACGTCAGGAGCGCGCGGCCGTCCGGGTAGAGACAGCACTTCAACGGAGCAAGGGGGGACACGTGGAACCCGTGACGGCGCAGTTGGAGGTCTTCGATTACCTTGGTCTGGAGCAGGTAGCAATAGTAGGAGCACGCGGAAAACCGGTACCCCGGGAACAACTCTTCCGTGACGCAGGCGCCGCCCACCATGTCCCGGCGTTCGAGCAGCCGCACGTCAAGGCCGGCTTTCGCCAGATAGGCCGCGCACACGAGGCCGTTGTGCCCGCCGCCGACAATGATGACGTCCGTCATCGGTTCACGGCTCCCCGGCGCTCCGCATGGCAGCCTCCACTTCGGCGCGCGCCGGCATCCCCACCTGGGCGCCCATCCGGGTCACCTTGATCCCGGCAACACTCCCGGCAAAGGCGGCCGCCTCGGCCACTCCTCGTCCCTCGCCGAGAGCAACGCCCATGGCTGCGGTGAAGGCGTCGCCCGCCGCCGTGGTATCCACGACGCGGGTCCGAACCGCAGGCACGGGGCCGCGGCCTTCCGGGCCCGCATAGAACGCGCCGCGGTCCCCGAGCTTCACCACGGCCACGCGCGGGCCCCGCCTGCGGAGCGCCTCGACGGCGCGTTCGGCATCGACGAATGAATGCACCTCGACGCCGGTGAGGATCTCGGCCTCGACCTCGTTGGGCGTGATGACATCGACGCAGGCATATAGAGCATCCGGGAGGGGGGCCGCAGGCGCGGGATCGAGACAGACGAGAACACCGGCGGCCTTGGCCATCGCCGCCGCGCGGAGGGTCGTTTCTATTGGCACTTCCAACTGCAAGAGCAGCACGCGGGCCCGAACGATCGTGTCGTGCGCCGCATCCACGTCCGCGGGGAGCAACCGCAAATTGGCGCCCGAAGCGACCATGATCATGTTGCGCCCATCCTGATCCACACCGATGAATGCGACGCCCGTCGCGGCGCCGCCATCGGCGTGCACATGAGCCGCATCGACACCATCCCGCCGAAGGCTCTCGACTAACTGACGGCCGAAGGCATCCTCGCCGACCCTGCCCACCATCGCCACCCGGGCGCCAAGGCGGGCGGCGGCGACAGCCTGGTTCGCGCCTTTGCCGCCCGGGAACGTCGAGAACGTCCCGCCCAGGATCGTCTCGCCTACCCGAGGGAGACGCGGCGCCTTCACGACGAGGTCCATGTTGAGGCTCCCGACGACGCAAATCTCGTTCATGCGGTCAGGCTTCTTCAAAGAGCCATGCGGCACCCGCGGCGACGCCGTTACGGCCGGGGCAATTCGCCATCGTCACCGGCGCAGATAGATAGTGAGCCTGCGGGGCGTCCGTGAGGAACGCAGGACAATCCGTACCGGTTTCTCCGGCTCCAGTGGCAGCGGGTCCGCGTCGAGAAACATCCCGACGACGTGCACGGGGTCGATCGCCGGCAGCGAGATCTGCCCGTCGGCCTCGTGGGCCGGAACCGTCAACCCGACGGCCCGGTCCTCAAACGCGACCTCCGAAAACCTCCCCGAAACGGTCGAATCCAAGATTGCGACGCCGTTGCGGGTCACGGAGAGCCGGTCATGTTTCGCGAGGCGGCGGGTTGATTTATGGAGCGACGCGTCGGCACCTAGGCCGAAGTCGCTCGATGAGCTCCTCGGTGACGAGTCTGAATCGTGATTCCCGGGCACTCCATCCGCTACCGCTTCACGCGGTCCTGAACGATGCGCAGGGCCTCGGCGCAGGCGGCGACGAGACGGTCGGCCTCGCCGCGCGCGAGGTGCGTGTTGGTGATCCCGTACGCCCAGCGGTAGCGGTCTTGATCGAGGATCTCGTCGAGCGGGACGTCCGCGACGCGGTCGAGATCCTCCGCATCCGGCAGATACCCGAGGTAGTCATTGCAGTAGCCGAGCACGAGCGTCGTCGCGAACGGGGCCGCGTCGCGGATGCGCCGTCCGCCGCGATTGAAGAGCTCGAAGGGGTTGCCCACGATCGCCGTATCGCCGACCGCGAGCGCCTGGACTTCCGCCTCCATCGGAGTGTCCTGCAGGCGCAGCATCGTCGCGTACATCGCAAGCGCCCCTTTCTGGTACATCAAGGGAAGGCGCTGGGCGGAGTTCATCGTGTGGAGGGCGGACGGCCAGACTTCGGGATAGGCGGGCTCGGGAACCTGCGCGAGGCGGGCCGCCCGGACCTCGACGTCGTCCGGTCCCCACGGCAGCCGCCGGCGGCGGAGCGCCACGGATCCGGCGTGCGCCGCGACCGCAAGCCGCGGCCGCGTCTCGATCGAGGGCACGAGCGCAGACACCCGGTCGGCGATCGCGCGGCCGAGGCGGTCTCGATGCTCGTAGGTCTGCGGGAGCGCCTCCGGGTTGCCGAACCAGTAGTTCCACGGCCCCACGTCGCCGGCGCACCCCTGCGTGAACATCGCGACGGCACCCGGATACGCCGCCTCGAGCGCCGCCCGGAAGGGGGCGGGAAAGTCCGCGTTCCACAGCAGCGTGTGGCCGGCCATCGTAATCGGGTGGCACGCAAACGACGCGACCACCGCCATGGGCCGGCCGTCGTCCCCGTCGACGCGCAGGACCGCGAGCGTGTCGTCCACGGGCTCCTCATGCCGCACCCGGTTCGTGGTCAGACCGGGCGCCGCGGCGGCGGCCCCGCCGGCCCGCGCCGGCCGCCGGTGATAGAAGGCGCCGTACACCGTTCCGGCAATGAGATCCGGCAGCGCGTGCGCGTAGGCGTCGAACTCCCCATGGTGCCCCATCGCCGCGACGCCCGAGCCGCGGACGAGGCTCGGCGCGCTGTGGTTGTGCGAGGCGTTCAGCAGCACCGCGTCCGGCGGGATCCCCGTGAGCCGCCGCACGCGCGCCCGCACCTCCTGCGCGAGCTCCCGCCCGATGAAGCCGAGGTCCACCGCCACGAGCGCGACCCGCCGCCGCCCGTCGTCGAGAACGAGCGCCTGCGCCAAGAGCGGCTCGTGC
Organism: bacterium; assembly: GCA_035945995.1. Classification (NCBI taxonomy): domain Bacteria; species bacterium. The sequence continues at coordinate 20,190 of DASYZR010000025.1, read as the reverse complement.
CGGCCGGCCGCGACCCCGGTCCGGAGACGCCACAGCCCGTGCGGCAGGCCGTAGGGCGGCGTGATGTCGGCCTGGGCGACCCCGGCCAGCAGCGGACCCATCCGGCGCCTCCTCCCCGCTACACCAGTGCGTCGCGGGAGCAGGGCTGTCCCGTTACCACGAGGCAGTCCCCCTGCTGGGTGGTCGCGATCGCACGGATCGAGCATACGATCCCCGCGCGGCCGGCCCGGACGTCTACGGGCGGCCGGTCCGGGCGCTCCGGAAAGTGCAGCCGCCCCACGATCTCCGACGCGTCCACCTCTTGCCCGAGGCCGACGGCCGTCTCGAACAGGCCGCTCTCGGGCGCCAGGACGTAGTCGCCGGCGTCGACCGCGCGCAGGATCACCGCCTCCGGCAGTCCGCGGGCGGCGCGGGTTTCGACCTCGCCCGCGAGCACCCCGGTGTGGCGGAGGAAGTTGCGCAGTCCGCGCTCCGCGAGGCGGTGGATGTCCACGGTCACGTGTCCTCCGCCGCCCAGCTCGGTGCCGATCGTGATCTTGCCCTGCCGCTCCGCCTCGTCCACCAGCAGGCCGCCGCCCGCGATGTTGATGTAAATGAAATGGTAATCTGTCCCCCACGCCAGCATCGCGTCGAGCATCGCTGCGCGCTGCGCGCGGTCGGCGACGAGGTGCATCTCCGACCACGGCAGGCAGAGCATCGAGCGGCCGCCGCTGTGAATGTCGCAGACCACGTCGGCCAGAGGAAACAGGCGCCGCGTGACGTAGTCGGCGAGCTGCCGGTCGGGCGGGCCGGACGGATCGCCGGGGAAACTACGGTTTAGGTTAGCGCCGCTCGGCCAGAGCCGCGTGTACGCCCGTGACGCGTCCGGCGACATGCACGGCAGGATGATCAGGCGGCCACGCACGTCCGTGGGCTGCGTCTCGCGGGCCAGTTTGAGCGCCGCGATCTGCCCCTCCGGCTCATCGCCGTGCACCCCGCCGGTCACGAGGACCGTGGGACCGCGCCCGTTCGCGATGCAGATCACCGGCACGAAGAGATTGGACCAGCCGCTCTCGTTGGTCGAGCGCGGGATGTGCAGCCGGCCGGCCTGCCTGCCCGGCCGGTCGAAGTGCACCGTGCTCGTCACCGGCACGTCATCCATCATCACACCTCGCGCAGCCTGGGATCGAGCACGTCGCGCAGCCCGTCGCCGAGGAAGTTGAAGCCCATCACCACCAGCATGATCGCGAGGCCCGGGGCGACGGCGAGCCACGGCGCCCGCTCCATGTACGACCGCGCGGCGTTGAGCATGCCGCCCCACGACGGCTCCGGCGGCTGGGTGCCGAGGCCGAGAAAGCTCAGCGCCGCCTCGGTGAGAATCGCCGTCGACAGATACACGGTGGTGAGCACGATCAACGGCGCCATGATGTTCGGCAGCAGGTGTTTGCGCACGATCCGGAGGTCGGAACTGCCGAGGCTCCGCGCCGCCTCGACGTAGGGGAAACTCAACACGCTCAGGCTCGATCCCCGCACGACGCGGGCAAAGGCCGGCGCGTAGACGATCCCGATCGCCACCATGGCGTTGGTCCGGCTCGGGCCGAGCAGCCCGGCGATGACGATCGCCAGCACCAGTCCGGGAAACGCGAACACGACGTCGACGGCCCGCATGAGCACGACGTCGACGCTTCGACCGTAGAATCCGGCCGCGATCCCGATCGCCGTGCCGCTGACCAGCGCGATCACGACGGAGATCATCCCGACCTGCAGGGAGACCTGCGCGCCGTGAATGATCCGGCTCAACTCGTCGCGGCCCAATTCGTCGGTGCCCAGCGGGTGGCCCGCGCTCGGCGCCAGCAGCCGCCGGGACGCCTGGCTCGCGTAATCGGTGCTCCAGGCGAGCGACCCGAACAACGCCACGACGACCGTGGCGAGGATGATCGCCGCCCCGGCGACCCCGATCGTGTTGCGCCCGACGCGCGCCGCCTGGGCCCACACCCACGGGCGCGCGGCCCGCCGCGGCCCGCCGATCGGCAGCTCCACGGCCCGCCGGGCGTTCACGCCTGCTCGATCCGGGGGTCGAGCAGCCCGTACAGGAGGTCCACCAGCAGGTTGACGATCACGAACACGGCGGCCAGGAAGAGTGTGGTGACCTCGATCACGGTGTAGTCGCGCGCGAAGATGGCCTGCACGAGCGTGTAACCCATGCCGGGGAGGCCGAAGATCACTTCCACGATCGTCGCGCCGCCGATCAGCGTACCGACCTGGAAGCCGATCACGGTGATCACCGGGATCAGCGAGTTCCGGAGCGCATGCCGGAACATCACGGCGCCGGCGGACGCCCCCTTGGCCCGGGCGGTGCGGATGTAGTCCTGCCGCAGCACCTCGAGCATGCTGGCCCGGGTCATCCGCATGACGGTGGCCATGAGGTACACCGCGATCGCGAGCGCGGGGATCGCCGTCTGCGCGAGGTTCGCCCCGAGATCGCGCCAGGGGGCGATCCAGGTCACCGGCGGGATCCAATGAAAGAAGACCGATGTCACGAGGAGCGCCAGCGTGGCGAACCAGAAGTTCGGCACGGAGAGGCCGACCAGCCCGCCGACGCGGGCGGCGACGTCCCACGCCGTGTTCGGGCGGGTCGCCGAGACGACGCCGAGCGGAATCCCGACCACCGTCGCCCCCGCCGCCGCCAGCACGGCCAGCTCGACCGTGATCGGAACCGCCCGCGACATGATCGTGGACACCGCCTCGCCGCTCGTCAGCGACTGGCCGAGCGACCCGGTCACGACGCCGCCGACGAATTTCACGTACTGCACCGGCAGCGGGTCGGTGAGGCCCAGGGCCCGGCGCACGGCCTGCTTCGCGGCGGCCCCGGCGCCGGTGTCCGCGGTGAACATCGCGTCCACCACGTCGCCCGGCAACAGGCGGACCATCGCAAAGATCAGGACGGACATCCCGAGCAGCGTCGGGATGAGCAACAGCAGCCGGCGCAGCGCGTAGCGGGCCGTCGGACGTCTCTCGGCTAGGCGGTCAGTCCGCCCACGTCTCGACCAGGCCGCGCTCCGTCGCCTCGTACGCGACGTACATGTTATGCAGCCGCCGGCGCACGACGAAGTAGATCATCGGATTGACGAGCGGCAGCGCCGGCCACTCGGTCAGGACGATCTCCTGCAGCCGCCGGTAGATTTGCAGCCGCCGGGCCTGATCGGGCGTGTGCAGACCCTGGAAGTAGAGATCGGTCAGTTCTTTGTTGTTGTAGCCGCCCTGATACCAGGCCTTGTAGATCGAACTGGTGGGATCGAAATCGGCGATGAAGCCGCTCGGGTCCCCCCGCATGCCGCGGCCCGTGGACTGCCACTCGAAATCGCCCTGACCGTTGTTGCGGGCGAACGTCCCGATCTCCAGCGGCTGCACCGTGACGTTGATGTTGATCAACCGCAATTGCTCTTTTATGACTTCGGCGTTCTGCGTGTAGTCGGTCGGATGCGCGATCGACTGCAGCGTGACGGAGAACCCGCCGGCGACGCCCGCCGCCGCCATCAGCGCCTTGGCTTTCGGCAGATCGTACCGCTCCCATTTCAGCTTGAGCGCGTCCTGGGAGAGCGGCCAGGGCCCGTAGCCCTGGGGGATCTTGCTCGAGTAGACCGCGTCGCCCCCGTAGACCTTTTCGATGATCGCCTGCCGGTTGATGGCCGCGTTCACGGCCTGCCGGACCTTGACGTTGTCCCAGGGCTTGCCGTTGCCCTTGATGGTGAACTCGACTTCCCGGAAGACGGCCGTCAGGCCCTTGAGAATCGCGAGCGACGCATCGCCGGCGAGGCCGGCGGCCGTGTCGGCCGTGAGTTGCGCGCCGTCGATCGCGCCGGAGCGCAGCCCCGCGAGCCGCGCCTGCTCGTCCAGCATCACCTTCATCGTGATCTCGTCGAGGTACGGGAGGTCGGGCCGCCAGTAGCCGCTGAACCGGCTGAGCCGGGTGTGATCGTTCGGCACGTATTCCTCGAGCCGGAACGGCCCGGTGCCGTCCGCGTGGGTTCGCAAGTCGGCGCGGTCGTAGAGGCCCTTCGGGATGATCGCCGAGTATCGCCCCCAGGCGAGATACCCCAGCATCGTCGCGTCGGGCTCGGTCATGGTGACCCGCACCGTGTACTTGTCCAGGACGGTCACGCCGCCGATTTTCGGGTAGAAGCTCGTAACGGCCCCCGGCGGGGGCGGCGTCTTCTGCAGCTCCAGCGAATACTTGACGTCCTCCGCGTCGAGCTCTTTCCCGCTGTGGAACCGCACCCCCCGGCGGAGTTTGAAGACGTACGTCCGGTTGTCGGGAATCTGCCAGGACTCGGCGAGCGCCGGCTGGACGTTGAGCCGCCGGTCCCACCGCAGCAGCGACTCGTAGACGAGCGACGTGATCTCGAAATTGGACCCGGCGACGGCGCCGAACGGAATGACCGAGGTCGGGTCAGAGGTCATCCCCCAGGTCACCCGCCCGCCGCGTTTCGGGGCGGCCGCCGCCTCGACCCGCGGCGCCTCCCCGAGCCACCACGCGCCCGCGGCACCCGCCCCCGCGAGCGCCCCGGCGCCGAGGATCAACTCGCGCCGGGTCAGATGACGAGAGTCCGGCCATCCCCGGGTCCGAGACGTGCCCGCCGCGTTGCCGTCCGCCATGGCTGCTCCCCTCCTCCCAGGTCTTACGCCGGGTTGCCCATCATCGAGCCGTCTCCTGCCGGTAGAGGTCTTCGAGCGCGGCGACCGTGTCCTCGATCACCCGGCCGGCCGCGTCGGACGTGAACGGTGTCGTGTCCACCTCGTACCCGCCCCGGGGATACTCCTCCGGTGTGGGAATGTATCCCGACCATCCGCCGACGTAGCCACCGAACCAGGTGTGCGGAAACGGCGACCGGGCCTTGATCGCGAGCCCGATCTCGGCGAACGGCTCCGCGGGAATCCCGGCCAGAACCGCGGGACCGACCTGCAGCACGTGCAATTCGACCGGCAGGTCGGACTTGCCGGCGAACGCGCGGGCGCGCTCCACCGTCATCGCCGCCCGCTTGGTGACGAAGGTGGCCGCTTCGATCTCGCGCGCCGCGGCGCCGCGGCCCACGAGATCATTGAGACGTCCGCGGGCCGTCTCCGCTTCAGCCTCGGCCTGCGCCAGGGGCGGCTGCGGCCGCAGCGGCAGCCGGATCTCCCGGGTCATCACGCGTACCCGCGGCCCGGGTGCGGGCTCCGGCTCCGCCACCCACTTGCCGAGCGGCGCCCCCGACTCCCAGACACGTTCGTGGCGAAACCGCCGCGGCGGGATCCGGAGATCGAAGTACACGCCGGCCGCGACCGACCCCACGGCGCCGCCGATGCGCTTGATCACGCGGGCGTCGTCGGTGAACCCCTCCGGCCCCGGTCCCACATTGCCGGTCGCGCCCTGGGCGAAGAGGCACACGGCACCGGTAACGGCCTCCACCGTGCGCTTGAGATGGCCGGGCCAGTCCGCGCTGAAGCGCCGGTTCGTCGGCCCCATCGTCGTCGGATGCGCGGTGTAGCCGACGATCGCCGCGAGCGGCCGCTCGTCCCGGCCGTCGATGCGCACGACGAACACGTGGGGATCAATGATCCCGTCCGGGTTCACCCCGGTGGCCATCCGGCCGTCCGGCGATCGCTCCCGGCGGTTCACGGCGACGCGGCTCTCGCCGGCGCCCGCGGCCACGCGCGCCGGCCGCAGCGCCCTCCGCGCGGTCATCGCCGCACTCGCCGCCCGGTCGGGCAGCTGGTCGTAGTAGCGCCTGAGCGCGGCCGCGCCCTCCTTCATCCACGCCCACGTGCTCGGCGGCGGCCCGGCGTGATTGTGCGTCTCCGTCACCCGCACCTGCTCCGGGGCCAGACCGAGCACGCGCGCGACCTCGGTGCGAATCGTCCGCGCGTCGCCGGGCGTGACGGCCACGAGGTCCAGGTCCACCACGGCGGCCATGCCGCCCTCGTCGGCCAACGCCAGCACGGTCGCCCAGAGATCCGTTTCCACACCTTCGGCGAACAGATGGGTCTGCGCGCCCCACCCGGCATGCGGCACCGTGAACGCCGGCGTGATCGTCTCGCGCCCGACCCCGGCGCGGAACCCGCCGCCCGCGGCGTCGGTCACGAGGCGCCGTCGGGCAGCGTCGATTGGACCTCGGCGATGCTCTCCCCGAGAATGTCGCACATCTCGTCGATGTCGGCCGCGGTGACGATGAGCGGCGGGGCGAAGACGGCGAAGTCCTCGCCGCAGCGCAGCAGCAGCCCGCGTTTGCGCGCGGCGCGCTCCACGGCCTTCCCGGGCCGCACCCTCGGTGGAAACCGCCCGCCGTTCCGGCGGCTGGGCACGAACTCGACGCCCTGCAGGAGCCCGGCGCCGCGAACGTCACCGATCAGCGGGAACCGGGCCGCGAGCCCGGCGAGCCGGCGCCGGAGGTGCTCGCCCTGCCGCCGGGCGTTCCCCACGAGGTCCCGCTCGAGCAGCTGCGTAATCGCGGCGACCCCCGCGGCGCACGCGACCGGATTGCCGGCGTAGGTGTGGCCGTGATGAAACTCGCGGCGGTCCCCCGCCTCGCCGTAGAACGCGTCCGCGATCTGGGCGCGGATGAGAATGGCCGCGAGCGGCGCGTACCCGCCGCTCATCCCCTTGCCGCAGCACGTAATGTCGGGCGCGGCCTCATAGTACTGCGACCCGAACATCGTGCCCAGCCGGCCGAAGCCGGTGATGATCTCGTCATAGATGAGGACGACGTTGTGCCGGGTGCACACCTCCCGCAGGCGCGGCAGATAGTCCGGCGGGGGCGTGATGAACCCGGCCGAGGAGATCGAAATCGGCTCGACGATGACCGCGGCGACCGTCTGCGGGTCTTCGGCCTCGATCGTGCGCTCGACTAGCGTCACGCACGTCCGGCCGCAGCCGGGGTACGTCTGGTCGAAGGGACAGCGGTAGCAGTACGGCGGATGGACGTGCAGGAATCCGACGCCGAGCGGCTCGTAGACCGACTTCCGGTCCCGGCCGCCGCCGGCGGAGAGCGCGCCCATCGTCCCGCCGTGATAGGAGCCGTACCGGCCGACGATCTTGTACTTCCGCGGATGCCCGCTCTGCTGATGGTATTGGCGCGCGAGTTTCATCGCCGCCTCCGTCGCCTCGGAGCCGCCGCTCAGCAGTTTGAGCGCCCCGACGCCCTCGGGGGCGATCCGCAGCAGCAGTTCCGTGAGTCTGAGCGCCGGCAGGTTCGTGCTGTGCAGCGGCGGGGCAAACGCGAGTTGGCGCATCTGGGCGGCCATCGCTTCGATCACCGGCATGTTGCCGTGGCCGAGGCTGGCCACGAACACCCCGGACAGCCCGTCGATGTACCGCCGTCCCGCCGTGTCGGTGAGCCGAATCCCCTCGCCCCCCACGAACACCAGCGGGTCTTTCGCGAACTCCCGCATCTGCATGAAGTCCAGGAACAGATGCGGTATGACCGTCTCTCGCGTCTCCACGATCCTGTCCTCCCGGCGGCGTGCGGTTGTCGCGCGCTTCGAGCCACGGCCGGCGACGCGCGTTCTACCGGTCCGTGCGATACCGCTCCAGGATTTCCTCGTTCAGCTCCACCCCGAGCCCGGGGCTCTTCGGGATGCGCGCGACGCCGTTCGAGACCGCGACGTCGCTGCGCACGAGCTCCCGCCTGAGCGGGGATGGGGCGACCGTGTACTCGACGAAGGGAATTTCCGGCAGGACCGCGGCGAAGTGCATGCAGGCCGCGACCAGAATCCCGGACTTCCAGGCGTGCGGCACGAGCTGGGCGTGGTTCGCGGCGGCCAGGTCGGCGATCCGCCGGCCCTGGGTGAAGCCCCCGGCGCGCGCCAGATCCGGCTGGATGACGTCCACGCGGCCGATCTCGAGCAGATCGCGGAACGCCGAGGCCAGCGTCTCCTGCTCGCCGGTCGCGATCCGGGTGGTGCGCGCCGCCGCGGTGAGCCGCGCCCACCCCGCGAGGTCGTCGCTGGCGAGCGCCTCCTCCAGCCAGAACGGCGAAAATTCCCGGAACGCGTCCAGCCGCCGCACCGCTTCGCGCAGCGTCCACGCGCCTCCCGCGTCCACCAACAGCGCCGCGTCGCCGATCGCCTCGCGGGCCGCGCGCACGAGCGCCACGTCGGTCGCGAGGTCGGGACCCATCGGTCCCCACCCGAACTTCACCGCCCGGTAGCCGTCCGCGACGTAGCGCTGCGCCGTCTCGCGCATCGCGCCGTGGTCCCGCTCGAAGAGCATGCTCGCGTAGACGGGAATCGTCTCGCGGCGGGCGCCGCCGAGGAGCGTGTGCACCGGCAGCCCGAGGGCCTGGCCTTTGATGTCCCAGAGCGCGAGATCGACCGCGGCGATCGCCTGGACGGCGACCCCGCCCCGCCCCATCCACAGCGTCCCCTCGTACATCGCGTCCCAGAGCCGCTCGGTGTGCAGCGGGTCCTCGCCCACGAGCATGCCCGCGAGGCCGCGGGAGCGCATCCACGACTCCGGCGCGTCGACGATCGCCTTGACGACATGGGGAGACGAGTCCGCTTCGCCGACCCCGGTGATCCCGGCGTCGGTGTGCACCGGCACCACGACGTCGTCCTGAATGCCGTCGGCGCGGGTCCAGTCGAGGTCCGGGATCCGCAGCGGGATCGCCTCGACCCGCGTGATCTTCATGCCGGCGCCCCGCCGCCGCGCGGAGCGGGAGGGGGATAGACCGCCTCGGGCTCGACGCGTTCCTTCGGCAGCTCGATCAACTCCACGATCATGCCGAACAGGTCCTGCGTGTCGAGATACGCGTACCCGCCGTCGCCGTGCAGGCCGTACCCGCGCCCGCTCTGCAGCACCTGATACCCGGCTCGGGTGGCGTCGGCCACGGCGTCCCGAAGCAGCGGCACGAAGACGCCGACATGGTGCAGCCCCGGGCCCTTCTGCCGCAGGTGCTCCGTGTAGACGTTCTCGTCGGAGAGCGGCTGGATGAGCTCGACCATCACATCGCCCGCGTAGGCGATCGCAAGGCGCATCCGGTACTCGTGCGGGCGGCCGCGGTACGTCATGTCCTTGACGAGGGGCGGCTGGTAGGTGTAGATGCGCCACGGCCCGATGCCGAGGCGCTCCCAGTACCGCCGCACGGCGGCATCGAGATCCTCGACGACGAGGGCGACCTGATTGATCGTGCGAAGCGGCAGCATGCGCGTCCACTTCCGTCGTGGCGCCGGTACTCCTTCCACCAGGCGCAGATCGGCGCGCGATAGGAGAGGGTGTGGACACGGCGAACGAGGACCAGGCGCGGGGCCGTCCGGCCCCGCGCTGAGAACACACCTCACACATGATCACCTACGTCGCCCGCCGCCTGCTGCTGGCCGCGCTGACGATTGGCGTCATCAGCGCCCTGTCGTTTGTGATTATCAAGCTCCCCCCGGGCGATTACGTCACGAGCTACATCGCGGAGATGGAAGCCAGCGGCGGGACCGTGAGCCAGGGCGAGGCCGCCGCGATGCGGCACGAGCTCGGTCTGGACCGGCCCCTGTACGTCCAGTATGGAAAATGGATGGGCCGGCTGTTGCGGGGCAACTTCGGAGTGTCGTTGGAGTACCAGCGGCCGGTCGTGGACGTGATCGGCGACCGGCTGTGGACGACCGTGCTGCTGTCTGTCGCCGCCCTGCTCTTCACCTGGGTGCTCGCGCTGCCGCTCGGCATCTATTCCGCCGTGCGGCAGTACTCGGTGGGGGACTACGTTTTTACGTTCATCGGGTTCATCGGGGTGGCGGTTCCGGGATTTCTGCTCGCCCTGGTGCTCTTGTACGTCAGCTTCACCCTGTTCAACGCCAGGGTGGGCGGCCTCTTCTCGCCCGCGTACCTGAACGCTCCCTGGAGCGCCGCCCGGGCGTGGGACCTCGCCAAGCATCTGCCGCTCCCGGCCCTCATTCTGGCGATCTCCGGGATCGCGCACACGATGCGGATCATGCGCGCAAACCTGCTCGACGAGCTCCGAAAGCCCTACGTCACCACCGCCCGGGCGAAGGGCCTGACCGCGGTCCGCGTCCTGCTGAAATATCCCGTACGGGTGGCGCTCAATCCCTTCATCAGCACCGTCGGGTACTCGCTCCCGTACATCGTCTCGGGCACCATCATTGTCTCGCTCGTCCTCAACCTGCCGACCGTCGGTCCGCTCCTCGTCACAGCCCTCCTGGCACAGGACATGTTCCTCGCCGGCGTCATCATCCTGATGCTCGGAGTCATGACGGTCGTCGGGACGCTGCTCTCGGATCTCGTACTGATCTGGGCCGATCCACGAATCCGGCTGAGCGGCTGATCGTGACGGCGGTGGCGATGCCGGGCGCAGGCGCCGAGGAAGAGCGGATCTCGGTCGCCACTCAGTGGCAACTCACGTGGTGGCGCTTCCGGAAGCACCGCCTCGCGCTGCTGAGCGCCGCGGCGATCACCGCCATGTACATCGTGGCGCTCGGCGCCGATTTCTTTGCCTACTCCGCTCCGCTGGCGTCCAACGCCGAGCGGACGCTGATCCCGCCGCAGCCGATCCATCTGCTCGACGGCGGGACATTCCGGCCGTTTGTGTACGCCCTCAAGGGCGCCCGCGACCCGAAGACGTTCCAGATGGTCTACGTGCCGGACACCTCGGTGAAGGTTCCGGTGCGGTTCTTCGCAGGCGGCTTCGCCTACCACGTGTTCGGGACGATTCCGCTCGACCGCCACCTGCTCGGGGTCGAAGGTGCGAGTGCGGAGACGTCGCTATTTCTCCTTGGGACCGACGTCCAGGGCCGTGACCTGTGGTCCCGGCTGATGTACGCGACGCGCACGTCCATGACGATCGGGTTGGTCGCGGTCGCGCTGACGCTGTGCCTGGGGATCATCCTTGGGGGCCTGTCCGGTTTTTACGGGGGACCGGTCGACACGGTGATCCAGCGGGCGATCGAGGTGATCCGGTCCATCCCGACGATCCCGTTGTGGATGGGACTGGCCGCCGCGATGCCGCGGACGTGGAGCGTAACGCGCGTCTACTTCGCCATCACGATCATCATCTCGTTCATCGGCTGGACGGAACTGGCGCGGGTGGTCCGCGGTCGGTTCCTGGCTCTGCGCGAGGAAGAGTTTGTCACGGCCGCGGAGGTGGCTGGCTGCAGCGCCCCGCGGATCATCTTCCGCCACATGGTGCCGTCGTTTCTCAGCCACATCATCGCCGCGACTACGCTGGCGCTGCCGGCGATGATCATCAGCGAGACGTCCCTGAGTTTTCTCGGTCTTGGGCTGCGGCCCCCGGCGATCAGTTGGGGCGTGCTGCTCCAAGACGCGCAGAACATCGAAGCGGTCGCCCTCTCCCCGTGGCTCATGAGCCCCGCGGCGCTCGTGATTCTCGCGGTGCTGGCGTTCAACTTTCTCGGCGACGGGCTGCGGGACGCGGCCGATCCTTATGGATAGCGCGGCAGAGCGGCGCCCGCGCGCGGCCGGGGAGCCCTTGCTCTCGGTGCGCGGCCTGCGCACATATTTCGTCCAGGACGAAGGCGTCGTCAAGGCGGTGGACGGCGTCGATCTCGATGTCTACCCCGGACGGGTGTTGGGCGTCGTCGGCGAGAGCGGCTGCGGGAAGAGCGTGACCGCGCGGTCGATTCTCGGCCTCGTCGAGCGCCCCGGTCGCATCGTGGGCGGCGAGATCCGGTTGCGCCGCGGGGCGAGATCCGGCCCGGCCCGCGAAGTGGATCTCGCCCGTCTCGCTCCGGACGGACCCGAGATCCGGTCGATCCGGGGCGCCGAGATCGGCCTGGTCTTTCAAGAACCCATGGCCTCGTTCAGCCCGGTCCACACGATCGGCGATCAGATCGCGGAGGCGATCGTGGTGCACCGCCGCGCGTCCCCGCGCGACGTGCGGGCGCGCGCCGTGGCGCTGCTCCGGCAGGTCGGCGTCTCGAGACCCGAGGCGCGCCTGGACGAATACGCGCATCAGCTGAGCGGCGGGCTGCGCCAACGCGCCATGATCGCGATGGCGCTGGCCGGCGAACCCGGCCTCTTGATCGCGGACGAGCCGACGACCGCCCTCGACGTCACCACCCAGGGCCAAATCCTCGATCTCCTGCGGCGCCTGCAGGCCGAACGAAACATGGCGGTGCTGCTGATCACGCATAACCTCGGCGTGGTCGCCGAAATGGCGGACGACGTCGCCGTGATGTACCTCGGTCGGGTCGTCGAAGACGCGCCGGTCGACGCGATCTTTCATGATCCCAAGCACCCATACACGCAGGCCCTCCTCCGCTCGCTGCCGTCGGTCGACGCGGCCCCGTTGACGAAGCTGCCCACCGTCAGCGGAGCGATCCCCCACCCGTACCACCGCCCGGCCGGCTGCCCGTTTCACCCCCGGTGTCCGAGCGCCATGCCCGGCCTGTGCGACCGCGATCCGCCGGGGGAAACGGCGGTCGCGCCCGGGCACAGGGTGCGCTGTTTCCTGTACGGACGCGGCGAAGCGTCATGACCCGCGTCGAGGCGGCCGACGGCGCGCTCCTCGAAGTCCGGGGACTGCGAAAGGTGTTCCCGATCCGGCGCGGGTTTCTGCGGGCGGCGGCGGGCGCGGTCCGGGCGGTGGACGACGTGAGCTTCACCATCTACCGTGGCGAGACGCTCGCCCTGGTGGGGGAAAGCGGGTGCGGCAAGACGACGACGGCCCGGTGCGTCATCCGCGTGCTCGAGCCCACCGCCGGCCAGATCCTGTTCCACCCACCCGGCGCGCCGGCGATCGACCTGGCCCGGGTCCCGCGGGCGCGGATGCGGCCGCTCCGGCAGCATCTCCAGATGATCTTTCAGGATCCGTTCTCCTCGCTGAACCCGCGGATGACATTGCTCGATATCATCGGCGAGCCGCTCCTTGTGCATGGAATGACGAACCGTCCGAAGCGCGTCGCGCGGGTGCGGGACTTGCTGCGCCTGGTGGGCCTGCGCCCCGAGTATCTGCAGCGCTACCCGCACGCCTTCAGCGGCGGGCAGCGGCAGCGCATCGGGATCGCGCGCGCACTCGCGCTCAATCCCAGCTTGGTCGTGGCCGATGAGCCGGTCTCGGCGCTCGACGTGTCGGTGCAGGCGCAGATCCTGAACCTGTTGCTCGATCTGCGGGTGGAGCTCGGCGTGACGTACCTGTTCGTCGCGCACGATTTGAGCGTCGTGAAGCACATCAGCGACCGGGTCGCCGTCATGTACCTCGGGAAGATCGTCGAGCTGGCGGAAACGGCGCCGTTGTACGCGTCGCCCAAACATCCTTACACGGAAGCGTTGCTGTCGGTGGTCCCAAAGCCGGACCCTCGGCTGCGCCCCGTACGCGTCCCGCTCGCGGCGGATGCCGCGGAACCGGCGGACCCGGCGCATCCGCCCGCCGGCTGCCACTTTCACCCCCGATGCCCCTACGCGGTCGATCGATGCCGCGCCGAGGTGCCCGCGCTGGAGGAGGTAGAGCCGGGAAGGTTCGTTCGTTGCCACCGGGCCCGTGAGCTCACGCTCGCCGGCGCGGCGGGCACCGGCTGACGATGCGGCCATGCGATCTGCCGCGGCGGAGTAAACGTGGCCGTGAAACGAGTTCCACGCCGGGCCGCGGTCAATCCCGTGGGAGGTGAAGCCGATCCAGTACCGCCGGTTGGGATGCTCCGGGCTCCATGTGTCCGTGTACGGCCTCGGCACGAACGCGTTCGGGGGACGCGCCGATGAGGCGACGTCGACCGCGCTGATTCATCATGCGCTCGATCGCGGCGTCAACTTGATCGACACGTCGAACCGGTCGCCCGCGACTCCCGGCGTGCGCATGCTGTCGGAGACAATCATCGGCACGGCGCTCAAGGGCCGTCGCGACGCGACGATCATCGCGACAAAGGTCGGCAAGAGGACCGGCGAAGGGCCGAACGATGCGAACTGTTCCCGCGGGCACATCATGCGGGAGGTTGAGCGCAGCCTGCGGCGCCTTCAGACGGATTACATCGATCTCTATCAGATCCACTGGTTCGACCCCGCCACGCCGCTCGAAGAAACACTCCGGGCGCTCGACGATCTCGTCCGCGCCGGCAAGGTCCGATACGCCGGGTGTTCCAACTATGCGGCGTGGCAGCTGTGCAAGGCCCTGTGGGTGAGCGACCGGAACGGATGGGTCCGGTACGACGCCGTCCAGCCGGAATATTCGCCGGCGGACCGGCGGGTCGAGCGCGAGCTCATCCCGCTGTGCCTCGACGAGGGTGTCGGGGTGCTCGCGTACTACCCGCTCGCCGGCGGGGTGCTGACGGGCAAATACCGCTCGGACACCGACCCCCCGCACGATTCGCGCGCGAAGACCCAGCCGGGGTTCGCGGCGCGGCTGACTGCGCGCACCCTTGCGCTGGCCGAGGAAATGCGGCGACTCGCCGCGGAGACGGAATGCACGGTCGGCCAGCTGACGCTGGCGTGGGTGATGAATCGTCCGGGGATCACGAGCGCCCTCGTCGGCGCGACGACGGTGGCGCAGCAGGAGGAGAACCTCGCCGCGGTGGACCTCACGGCGCCGCCGGACGCGATGCGGCGGATCACCGAGATGTCGAACGCGTTTGTCGCGTTCTGAGCCGAGACCCTCCGGTGAAACTCGGCTACGCGCTGACCGTACCCGACGCGGCCGCCCCGGGAACGGGCGATTCGCCCGCGCGCCCGTTCGACGCGCTCCGCGTCGCGGCGGACTACGGGTTTGACGGGGTCGACCTTTCGATTCGCGACCCATCGGTGCTCGACCTGGACGCGCTGGAGCGCGCCGTCACGACCCTCGGTCTCACCGTATCCGCGATCGCGACCGGACAGGCATGCACGCGCGACGGGCTGTGTCTGACGGCACCCGACCCGTCGGTGCGCGAAAGTGCCGTCGCGCGGCTGCTCGCACAGACCGACGCGGCCCACCGCTTCGGCGCCTTGCTGGCGATCGGAGTGATCCACGGGCGGGTTCCCGACGGAGAAAGCCGCCGGAGCGCGGAGGAACGGCTCTTGCCGGCGCTCCGCCGGGTCGCGCGGGCGGCCCGGGGGCGCGGCGTCCGGCTGGTAGTGGAGCCGATCCGGCGTCATTCGACGAACTGGCTGCACACGGCGCGCGAGGTCCTGGACCTGATCGCGCGCCTCGGCGAGGACAACGTCGGCGTTCTCTTGGACACGTTCCACATGAGCCTCGAGGAGGCGGATCCCGCGGCCGCCGTGCGCGACGCCGCGCCGCGATTGTGGCACTTTCACGTCGCCGAGGAGAACCGGCGCGCGCCCGGGTGGGGACACCTCGATTTCGCCGCGTGCGTGTTGTCGCTCCGGACGGCCGGCTACGACGGCTTCGTATCCGCGGAAGTCGCGCCGGACCCCACGCTCGACGCCGCGGCCCGGCAGACCATCGCCGTAATGCGGCCGCTCGTCCCGCGCGGTGCGCCGTGACGGACTTGAGCGGATCGGCGGAGAATTCCAACCGGACGCTTCCGAGCGCTGCGCGTCGGCGCCAACGAAGGGGGAGTCACGCATGGACACCCGGCTAGGACGGCGGGAGTTTCTTCGAAGGCTGGCCGCGGGTGCCGGTGCCGCCGGCGCCGCCCCGTGGCTCTCGCCCGCGGCCGGACAGAGCCTGCCGGATGCCGAAGCAGCCGCGCCCCGCATCGGCGCGGCGTTGATCGGCAAGCTGGAGGGCCCGGACGTCGTCACCGACCCGAGCCGGTACCCAAAGGCCTTCGCCGAGGCCCCCACGCTGCAGACCCTGTCGCGCGCCGGCCACCTCCCACCGGTGAAGGACCGGATCGGCGCCGACCCGCTGGTCCTCAAGCCGGTTCACGAGGTGGGGAAGTACGGGGGCACGCTGCACCTAGGCTTCACCGGTCCCGCGGATTTCGTGGGCGGCGTGCGTTTCGCGTCGGGCCCGGACTCGCCCCTGATGTACGACTTCGCCGGCCACAAGATCGTCCCGAATATCGCGAGAGGGTACGAGATCAGCCGGGACGGCCGCGTCATCACGCTGCATCTCCGGCGCGGGATGCGCTGGTCGGACGGGACGCCGTTCACGGCCGACGATTTTCTGTTCTGGTTCGAGGACATGTACAGCAACAAGGAGCTCGTGCCGGAGAGCGAAACGTTGATGCAGGCCGGCGGCAAACCGGTCGTCATGGAAAAGATCGACGCGTCCACGGTTCGATATCGTGGTGAAGCCCCGAACTTCCTGTTCCCGCAGCAGCTCGCCGGCGGCACCCACGTCGCCAGCCCGAGTTGGTACGGCCGCGCCGGACTGGGGGGGTACGCGCCGAGCCAGTACCTCAAGCAGTTTCATCCCAAGTACACGGCCCCGAACGACCTCGAGCAGAAGTTCCGGGCGGCGAAGTTCGACAGCTGGGTGAGTTACTTCAAGAACCGCAACTCCTGGCACTTGAACCCGGATCTGCCCGTGATCTCGCCGTGGAAGACCGTCCTGCCGCCGACCGGGTCCGTGTGGGCCCTGGTGCGGAATCCCTACAGCGTGTGGGTGGACACGGCGGGGAACCAGCTGCCGTACATCGATCGGATCGAGATGACGCTGACCCAGGACCTCGACGTGCTGATCCTCCGCGCGATGTCGGGCGGGATCGACTACCAGTCGCGAAACATCCTGCTCGACAAGCTCCCGCTGCTGATCCAGAACCAGGCCAAGGGCAATTATCAAATCCACTTGGACCCCGGCGAGTACGGAGCGGACATGGCTTTGTTCTTCAACATGAGCTTCGACGCCGACCCCGAGATCGCGAAGTGGTTCAATACCGCGGACTTTCGCCGCGCGCTGTCGCTGGGCATCGACCGGCATCAGGCCAACGAGGCGTTCTGGTTGGGCACGGGAACGCCCGGATCGGTCGTGCCGGCGGAGAGCAACGCGTACAATCCGGGGCCGGCGTACCGGAACCTGTGGGCGACGCACGACCCCGCGCGGGCGAACGCCATGCTCGACCGGATCGGGCTGAAGCAGAAGGACGCGCAGGGATTTCGCCTTCGCACCGACGGGAAGGGACGGCTCAGCATCGAGGTCATGACGATCGCCGGACAGATGCTGCCGTTCACCGGGATCTGCGAGATGATCAAAGAGCAGTACAAACAGATCGGCATCGACCTTGTCGTTCGTGAGGTCGAACGCAGCCTTGCGCTCACGCGGACCGGGGCGAACCAGCAGCAACTGGCGGCGTGGGCGAACGACGGCAGCGACCGCCTGTTCGTCTCACCGGTTCATGTGTTCCCGTACGAGGAGAGTAACACCGAGACCACCGGGCCCCTGTACGCCCGCTGGTTCAACACGAACGGAGCGCAGGGGAAGGAGCCGCCGACGCGGATCCGGCAGATGATGGACGACTGGCGGAAGGCGTTCAGCGTCCCCCAGGCGGAACAGGTCCGCCTGGGGAAAGAAATCTGGCGGATCGCGGCCGAGGATGTGTACGTCATCGGCGTCGTCGGATTGGGGCCTGCCGCGAACGGCGTGCGGATCGTGAAGAACAACCTCGGCAACGCGCCGTCCCGCGAGTACAATTGCTCGCCGCTGTTCAGCCCGGGCATTTCCCGGCCGCAGACATTCTACTGGAAGAGTTGACTCCGGCCGCGCCCCTCCGCCCCATGCGCCGCCCGGCCTGAGGACGTCCGTGACGGCGGCGCGGCCCACGGTCAACGTCGCGATGATCGGCGCGGGGTTTCTCGCGGAGACCCGCGCGCGGTGCTACGCCGGCGTCACGGGGCACGACGTCCGCATCGTAGCCGTGATGAGCCGTTCCCACGACCGCGCGAGGGAGTACGCTCACAGGCACGGCGTGCCGGACGTCTACCGCGACTTCGACCAGGTGCTCGCGCGCCCCGACGTGCACGTGGTGGATTTGTGCGTCCCCAACCACCTGCACCAGTGGATGACGGAGGCGGCCGCGGCCGCCGGCAAGCACATCGTCTGTGCCAAGCCGCTGACCGCGTTTGACGGCGCCGGCCTGCCCGAGGGGACCGACCTCCGCACCGTACCGAGAACGCGCATGCTGGTGGAGGCCGCGGCCGGCGCCGACGCCATGGTCGCGGCGGCGGAGCGGGCGGGCGTGCATCTGATGTACGCCGAAAACTGGGCCTACGCGCCCTCGATCACCAAGGCGGACCGGCTGCTCGCGGCGGCCGGGACGCTGATCTTGGAGATGCGGGGCGGGGAATGCCACAGCGGCTCGCATTCACCGTACTCGCGCGAATGGCGCTACGCCGGCGGCGGCGCGCTGCTCCAGTTGGGCGTGCATCCTGTCGGCGCCATGCTGCATCTGAAGCGGCGGGAAGGCCTCCGCCGCGACGGCCGGCCGATCCGCCCGTCCGCGGTCGTCGCCGACGTCGGCGACCTCACCCATACCCGGGGTTTTCAAGCACAGCAGAAGCGGTGGGTCGGGGAGGGATGGGTCGACGTCGAAAGCTGGGGCGCGCTCATCATCACGTTCGATGACGGCAGCCGGGGTATTGTCTGGGCGTCGGAAGCGGTGCTCGGCGGCATGGAGAGCGCCTTGGAGATCTTCGGGTCCAACACGCACCTCATATGCCGGATGGAGCATACCGGTCTCGTGCAGGCCTTTGCTCCCGATCCCACGATCTTCCAGACCGAATATCTCATGGAGAAACTCGAGACGAAAGCCGGTTGGAGCGCGCCCGCACCTGACGAGGACTGGGCCCAGGGACACCGGCATGCGGTCCAGGATTTCGTGGAATGCGTCGCCACGGGCCGGGCGCCGCTCGCGGACGGCCGGCTCGGGCGCGATGTGATCGAGACCGTCTACGCGGGGTACGTCTCCGCGTCCGAGGGGCGGCGCGTCGCGCTCCGTCAATAAGGCGTTCGTGCCGATGCGCATCGGGGTCGATCAGTATACTCTCCGGCACCTGGACGGCGTGCACGGGATTGCCCTGCTTGAGTTCGTACGCGCCCAAGGCCTCGACGGGTGCCAGTTCCGGGACATCCACGAGGTCAGCCCGGCCCTGAATCCGGCGGAAATTCGCGAAGTGCACCGGCACGCGGAGTCCCACGGCCTGTACCTCGAGGTCGGATTGTCGTGTCCGAACCCTCATCGCCCGGGGCCCGCGGCGCTCCGGGACGGCGACGGGGATCTCCGCGCCGGGCTGCGGCGGCAGCTGGAGGGCATCGCCGAGGCGGCCGCCGGCACCCGGGCGGTTCGCTGCTTCGTCGCGGGCGCCGGCGCGCGTCACCTCGACCCGGTGCCGTGGCCGCAGCAGCTTGCCGACACAACGGCGGTCGCACGCGACCTCGCGCCGGTACTGCAACACCTGGATCTCAAGCTCGCGTTTGAAAATCACGCCGATGCGACGACTTTCGAGCTGATGCGCATCGTGGACGCGCTGGGCCCCGATGTGGCCGGCGTCAACCTGGACACCGGCAACCTCCCGATCACCCTCGAAGACCCCCTCTGCGCGCTTCGCCGGGTGGCGCCATACACGATCGCCGTCCATCTCAAGGACGGAATCGTCATATTCGCCGATGATGGGCTGCGATTCAACCCGCGCGCGTGCGGGGACGGCGGCCTTGCGATCGCGGAGCTGCTCCGCGGGCTCTTGGCGACCGCGCCGGACGTGGCAGTGTCGATCGAAGATCACGGCGGCTTGTACGCCATCCCAATCTTTGACGATGCGTTCCTCGCCACATTCGGAGACGTCGAACCCCGGGAGTTGGCCCGCGTGGTGCGTTTGGCGCGCACCTGCGAACGGCAGATCGCCGGCGGCGCCATGCCGTCCCCGGAGGTGGTGGAGCAAACGCCCTGGCCCGAGCGCGCCGGCCCGCGACTCGCGCGGGCACGAGACCACATCCGGGCCACCCTCGCCGATTTGCCGGGCTGACCGTCCGCCGGTTGCGTTTGGCGCGCAGGAGCGTCGACTTGGATGTCTGGCGGAAGATCTTGCACATTCAAGCACATCCATGAGAGTTGGTGAGCCTCTTCACGAGGACCGGCGGACCGTCGTTCGGACTCTGCGGTGTGGAGCTCTTGGTTGAATGGTCGGACACCTTACGGTAGATGGCGGCAGATGGTATCATCGCGGGTATCGTGCCGAGCGCATTAGCGTTTGCGTTCCAACGGCATATCCCGGGCGGCTGATTGCCGGTCATTCCAAAGGGTGAGACGTGAGCGGCACCGACGACGAACTCTGCGACATATCCGCGGCGGAGGCCGCGTCGAGAATTCGCCGCAAGACGTTGTCCCCGGTCGAACTCGTGCGCG